>JAQBTY010000471.1 GCA_027624735.1 Pseudomonadota bacterium
AGCCTGATCCGGCGACGGCGCTGCTGGAACAGGTTCGCCATGATCCTGATGGCGATGCGCTCAGCGGTTTGATGACCGAGTGGCATTCCGTATTCGGCTCGACTGCGACGACGGTGCGCAAGGCCGTTGAGACCGCGCTTTACAACCAGCCCAACCTGCTTGATGCGATGCGCGAATTCCCGGTAGAAGAGCGCGGCGAAATCAATCGCTCGAAGCTGGGCTGGCTGCTGAAAAAGAACGCGAACCGGATTGTCGGCGGCTTTGAGTTCCAAAAAGCAGAGGCCGACGGGCGCACCGCCTGGCGCGTGGTGGCTGTGAAATCACCCCCTTTAACGCCTTCACCGCCTTTCACCCCGCCGGTTGAGAAAACTGTCACGCCAGTCGGAACAGAAGTCGAGGTGGAAATATGAGTCCCGCCGAGATCATCGAAGGCGCTACCGAGGCGGGCGTGCTGCTCGCGCTCTCGCCCTCGGGCAGCATTTCCGCAAAGGGCGATCAGTCGGCCATTGACCGCTGGCTGCCGGCGATCAAACAAAGCAAGGCCGCGATCATTGCCGAGTTGCAGCTTGAACGTCGCCGCGCCAAGGTGCTGGCGATGTTGCGCGACAACCCCGGTATCCGCTACGCCATTGAGGTACTTGATGCGAACACCGACCCGGTGATCGTCTCCATCGGCATCCGCAATGTCGTCACCTTCGAGATGAACATTCCGCAGGCGTACTACGACGCCTTTGCGCTGCTGGAACTGATTGAGAAACATACAGGAGATGAACATGCAAACGCTTGAACACGATTCCACAGTGGTGGCCTGCGTGGTCGCCGAGAGCGAGACGCCGAATGCCAGTTACGAAGCCGTGCGCTTCAACGCCATGAAGCACGGCATTCTTTCCCGGCTGGCAGTGTTGGCCCATGAAGATCAGGCCGAGTTCAGCGACTTGCTGGCCGCGCTACTGGACGAACATCAACCTGCCGGCATGACCGAGCGGCACCTGATCGAAGAACTGGCCACGATCATCTGGCGCAAGCGACGGGTGTTGCTGGCCGAGGGTGCGAAGATCAACGAGGGATTGAAGAGTTCTGTCCGCAGCGCCGAGAGCATCATCCCCTCGGCAGCACCTTTCGAGCTGGGCCTGTCCGGCAAGGGGACAGATATTCGCGATCTGATCAACCTTGGCCCGGACGAGATCGCTGATCGTCAGCGCGATGCAGAACATGATCTGACGGTGACCCGTAAGGCCGCATCCATTCTTCAGCGAGGCGGCGCCAATGCTTACGACAAGGCGCTGAAGGCATTGCAGTCAGATTCACGCGACTGGTGGCAACAGTATGTCGATGAGGAGGAATACCCGGCCACCGCCGACGGACTCGCTGATTTCATCCGGGCTCATCTGGAGCCGCTCTGCCTTGGGGTCGATAAAGAGGCGCGACATCATGCCGCGATAAAGGCCCAAACCCTGGGTGAAGGTCTGCAAGCTCACCGTCTGGAGAAGCTGAATCGCTACGAAACGCACTTGGATCGCAAGTTCGAGCGCACATTGGCCATGCTTTTGAAGCTGAAAGACCTGCGCGGCGGGTGAAATGCAATATCGCTAAACCGGGCGCAAAGCCAGTCAGGGCGTGGCTTTTGGTCATTTGCTGTGGAGCCACCATGACAAACTTGCCTGATGATTTCGGCAAATCTTGAGGAGAAAAGAAAATGGGCGGATGGGGAAGCGGACGCGGGCAGAGCGGCAAAGACACCACCAGCGATTACCGTGCACTCGATGTGCGGCGACTGCAACGTGATGGCCTGCTTGCTCAGGGGCGGTCATACGGTTGGAACTGGACACGCGACGGCGAAACCGTGGCCTCTATCCAGGTGCGGACAGAGACCGACAGGATCATACTGAACTACCGTCACAAAAGCGGCGGCAGCGACTGGCAACCGATGGACTATCCGGTGCGACTGGATTGGACGGGCTGCACATTCGGCGGGTGCCGTGCATGGTTACTCTGCCCGGCACGGGGCTGCGGACGGCGTGTGGCCCTGCTGTATATCGGTGGCTCCGGCATCTTCGCGTGCCGCCACTGCTACAAGCTGGCCTATGCCAGTCAGCGAGAGACGGTCGATGATCGTGCAGCACGACGAGCAGATCGAATCAGAGATCGCCTTGGCTGGGAGGCGGGCATTCTGAATGGCGAGGGTGACAAGCCCAAAGGGATGCACTGCCGCACCTTCAATCGGTTACACGCCGAGCACAACGATTTCGTCAATGCGTCGCTGGCGGGAATGATGCGCAAGTTCGGAAGGCTGGGAGTGGGTCTCGATGACCTGCTCGACGACCGGTAAATCTGTTTCGCAAAATGCAGAAAGTCGGCGCTGGCGAGACGGCGTACAACTCTCCAACTGAGCCATAAATCGATAGTGATTTTGATAGTTTACGATGTCGTAAAAATATAAAAGTCTACACAATCATAGGCTTGAATGTAGTTATTGGCGGAGAGAGAGGGATTCGAACCCTCGATGGGCTTTTGACCCATACTCCCTTAGCAGGGGAGCGCCTTCAGCCTCTCGGCCACCTCTCCACGAGGTGGGCTAGGATACCGGGGGCTCCGCTGCCCGTAAACTATTCTGTCGAAGCTCATCGTTAGCGTTGGCAACCCGGTCGGACCCATCATTCTGCTCTTGCTGAATCCTTTGATAGATCTCTTCGCGATGAACTGCGACCTCTTTCGGCGCATCTACGCCAATTCGAACTTGATTCCCTTTGATTCCAAGTACTGTGACGTTGACATTGTCGCCGATCATAAGGGACTCACCAACCCTTCTCGTTAGTATTAGCATGCCCGACCTCCAAAATGTCTATCGGCTGGTGATTTATCGTCGATCCATTCACTTTTTTCGGCTGCATCCATGCAGATTTATACATTGACGAGATTGTATCTTAGAGACCGCGAAAAATCTTATAAAAAACGTTAATTTTCGACCGAAAATCCCTCACTTACGGACGTTCAAACCTGCTCAAGCTGAAATTCTGAATGCAGCGTACGCACCCCTAGCTCG
>JAQBTY010000472.1 GCA_027624735.1 Pseudomonadota bacterium
AACGACCGGGCAAGCCGGTCGCGCAAACACTACATCTAGCGCCACCTGAGTCAACGGGATAAGCCGCGCCGCGTGTCAACCTATGACTTAACTTGTTGTTAACTCTCTTTGCCCAATATTAACGAATATTAATGGTGCATTGAGCACAAACAGGTCTCAGACCATGGCCGAACACGATACCAGAAAGACCAAGTCGGAACTTCTGTCCGAATTGTGAAGCTTGCGCCGGCTTGTCGCCGATATGCAGGCGACACCGGCATCGACCGATGATGACGACCGGTACCGTCACCTTCTGCAATTTTTGCCCGACGCCGTCCGGATAAGCTGCAACGGAACCATCGTTTATGCCAATGATGCGGCGGTTCGTCTGTTTGGCGCCCGATCGCCCGATGAGCTGATTGGCCGCCGTCCGGATGATTTTGTCCCACCCACTGAACGCAAGCGCATCGCCGAACGGCGCAAAAAGCTCCTGGCGACCGGAGCGGTGCCGATGGAGGAGCAGAAGCGGCTGCGGCTCGATGGCAGCGTCGTTGATATCGAAGTTCTTGGCATCAGCATCAAGTGGCAGGGCAAACCTGCCGCTCTCAGCGTTCTGCGCGATATTACCAGCCGCGTTCAGGGCCGCCGCGCCATCCTTGAAGGCGAACGGCGTCTCGCGGCGTTGGCCGAGAACATGCCCGGGGCGACCTATCAGTGCGTACTGCGGCCCAACGGACGGTTGGAGTTCCCTTATGTCAGCCAGGGCGTCCAGGACCTCTTTGGTGTCGAGGCGGAACAGGTGATGGCGCGCGCGACGACACTCCTCAAAAGACTGCATGCGGATGACAGGCGCACGCTTCGAGACGCCATTCGTCATCTCGATCCCGAACTGGCGCCGGTTGAACTGGAACTTCGCATCGCCCGTAAGGACGCGCCACAGCGATGGGTGCAAAGCATCGCGCGGCCGCGCGAACGCGAGGGCGGTGAAATTGTGTGGGACGGTATATTCCTCGACGTCACCGACAAGCATGAGTATCTGGTCGCCCTCCGTGAAGCCAAGGACGAGGCGGAACTCGCCAACCGGATCAAAAGCGAATTCCTTGCCAGCATGAGCCACGAAATCCGCACCCCGCTGAACGCCATCATGGGCTTTGCGGAAGTTATGGAAATGGAGATATTCGGGCCGGTCGGGGAGCCCCGCTATCAGGAATATTCCGCGGATATTCATGCCAGCGGCCGCCATCTCCTGTCACTGATCGAAGACATTCTCGATTTCTCAAAGCTCGAAGCCGGGCAGATGGAGATGAAGAAAGAAAAGGTCGATGTTGCCAAAGTCATCGAAAGCAGCCTGACCCTGCTGAAGCGGCGGGCCGAATCCGGTGCGATCAAGCTCGCGGTCCGAATCGCGAAAAACCTGCCGGCGCTCTGCGGCGACGAACGCCGCATGCGCCAAGTCCTGTTCAACCTGGTATCCAACGCGTCCAAGTTCACCCCCGATGGCGGAAAGGTCAGCGTGTCGGCATCCGCCGGACCGAAATCCGGCCTGCGGATCCAGGTGGAGGACACCTGCGTCGGCATCAGGCCCGAAGACATCGTCACCGCCCTGGCGCCCTTTGGCCAGGTCCATGATTCCAAGGCGCCGGACGACAGCGGCACCGGTCTCGGGCTGCCGCTCGCCAAGTCCCTGGTCGAACGCCACGGCGGCAAGCTCAACCTGGCCAGCGAGCCCGGAAAGGGCACGGTTGTTACCCTGCAGTTCCCGCCCGTGCGTCTGGTCGCCTGACCGTCTGACCGCGGCCTACTACGACTTGCATCCAGAACCGGTTTCGCCGACACTGGCGGCAGAGCGCACCCAGAACGCGCCGGTGCGACACAGTAGTCACGGGAGATGGAGGGATTGGCCATGGCGAAACGGGAAGTATTCGAAGACCATTGCTGGAAAGATGTCGTTCCGGCAAAAGACATGAAAACCTATGAGTCCTTTGCGCGGGAAACCTTTATTGGCGAGAACCCGGCGATGCTGTGCATCGACCTCTATAATCTTGTTTACAAGGGCGGGGCGGGGGAGCCGCACGAGCTGGATGCGGACTATCCCAATAGCTGCGGCCGGTTCGCGCACGAGGCGATCGAACCCACCAAACAATTGTTCGCGGCGACCCGCGCCGCCGGCGTGCCCATCTACTATGTGACCGCCCAGTTTAATCCGCCCCGGGTACAATCTACCCGCCGCGGGAGTGTTTTGAAGACCACGGCACATGATTGTGAAATTCACGATGCCTTCGCGCCCCAGCCGGAAGATGTCGTTTTCCGAAAGGAACGCCCCAGTGCGTTTTTCGGAACGCCGATGATTGCCCATTTGAACCAGCGCCGCATCGACAGCCTGATCGTCTGCGGCGAAAGCACGTCGGGCTGCGTCCGGGCCAGCGTTCTTGAAGCGCATATGTACGGGCTGCATGTGTCGGTGGTAGAGGAATGCGTCTTCGATCGCGCCGAATTGACCCACAAGGTCAATCTGTTCGACATGCATCACAAATATGCCGACGTGATGAAACTGGATGAAGTTGTCGAGCATCTCGAGGGCATTACCGAAAAGACCGCCAAGGTGGCCTAACGGCCAAATTTCCAAGACAAAAAACGCGCCTCCCGTTTGGGGGCGCGTTTCTTTTTGCGGCCTGAAATCCTCAGAACATGCTGACCACGACGAAACCCGTAAACATGGCGGCGACCAGCGAGCTGCCGATATTGACCCGTTTGCGCATCTTGCGGGCGCGCTGACGGCGGATGGCGAGGAGGCGCTGGGCGGCGGTGGCTTCTTCGATGGCGGCCCGGCGGGCTTCGCGTTCGCTCAGTTCGGTGTCGAGCATTTTTACCCGCTTGGCGATCAAGGCACGCAATTCATCGGGCGTCATTTTCAGTAGTCTTTCGGCGCCGGCGCGCGCTTCGTCGAAAACTTCCTGGGTTACCGGCAGGCCGCCAATCCGGGCCGGGGGCGACATCGCTGCGACAACAGCTGGGTTGGGGGCTGATACGTTGCTAGCCCGGATTATTCACGGTGGTCGGA
>JAQBTY010000473.1 GCA_027624735.1 Pseudomonadota bacterium
GTGCCGCCTGTTCGGCGACCGCCGCATTCAGTCGGCCGGCGGCGCCTGTCTCGAACAGATGAACGACAGCAGCCTCTCGGGCGCCGGGTGAGAGCTGTGACAGGGCGTCAGAGACAATGGCCGAAAAATCGCCCTTGCGAAGTTTTGTCGCCGCGACAGCCAGGCGCACCCGTTCGACAGGGTCGGCCGCCGTCAGGATTGCCCGAAGAGGATCTCCCGGCTTGACGCCGGCCAGTCTCCAGGCTTCGCGGTGAGCACTAATAAGCTTCGTCTGCGGAATTTTGGTCCCCTCGGCGATCTGCGGAAGACCGTTCCGCACGGCGAGCAGTGCCGAGTCGGATGGCTTGGCGTCGGCATCGAGCGTTAGCGCCGCGGCATGAACGGCAAGGATCGACCGCAGGAGCATTCCCGCGCGGCGCGGACTGAGAGATATACCGGCCTGCGCGAGGAGTGCGACAAGGGTCCTCACATAGACGGCCACGGCATCCCCCATCGATCCCCTGACTGATGGCAGCGCCGCCCTGGTCGATGCGATCGCGCGTCGGAAGTTGTTCGTGGCGTCGGGTGCGAGGGCGCAGTCATCGGCGAGGATGATGGCGAGTTGATCGTCCTCGCTGTATCGATCCCATGACGGCATGTTGACGACGAAGGCGAAACGGTCCGCGAGCGCCGCGTCGAGCGGTTCTGACCCGATATACCCTTCATCCCCGTCTTCGGAGATCGGCGGGTTCATGGCCGCCCAGCGATAACGGAGACCATCCAGCAGAATGCCCTGGGCCCGGCGCTCGTGGATAATGGGAAACAGTTTGTTCTGGATATCGGGTCGGCACCGGCTGATCTCGTCGAAAATTACTGCTTCCGCGCCCCAGATTGACGCCGGTGTCCTGACGTATTCCAGCGAGCCGTTCTTGCCAGGAAGCGGAAACCCGACGAGGTCGTCGAAGTTGAGCAGACTCGCGTTGTAATGACGGAACGCCAGACCCAGTGCCCCGGCGATCCGCGTGAGCAGGAGGCTCTTGCCCGTTCCATGCGTCCCGATGAGGAGCAACGGCTCCTCTGTAGCCAGGGCCGCGAGAATGATAGGCTCGAGGTCGGACAGGCCGATCAGACCGATCCGGTGGAGTAGTTTTCCATTGCCTGCGGTGCGATCGACATGGGCTGCCCGTGTCTTTGGGGGCGGTGTGTTGTCGAAAGGCATGAGTGTATCCCTCTCTTTAGTGCTTCAGGCGGGATGCCACGGCGCACAAGCTGAAGATCAAATGCCGGGTCCATAAGGTCGACCAGTCCCAATAAGTAACGAGCTACTCGTTGCCCATTCCGTCCGACGAGGCGTCCTTCAGAGCTTTGCGACGCCTATCGGTATCTATGGTGGTCCAAATTTCTTTCGCCGCTCTACTCATCATCTTCATCTAGAGAAGAGCGTTTTTCTTGCAGCCATTCCTCCACCCGATGGCGAACCAGCTTGCCAAAATCTGGATAAAATTCCGACGTTGCCTCAAAAAACCCATAAACACTTTCGCGGGGGTAGCCCTCCCCTTCGAAGTTCATATCCAAGACTGCTAATAGGTCCCAGGCTGTCAAAAAATAGGTGGTCAACTCCCCTAGAGTTAACGGTAGCTTCGAACTGCAATCAGCTTCGCCGCTCAACGTATCGCCGTCATACTCGTCGACGACCCGGTACCCGATTCGATCTTTGCCGCGGCCGGCATAGACGCACGTAACATCCTGCGTTGTGGATGCGATGGTGATGCGGGCAATTTCGACTTCCTCAGTTTCGCGATCGGGGAGGTATTCACCCCCCATCAGTGACGGGTGTATTGCCCCGCTAAACTTGCGTAGCTCATCAGTGAGAGCAGGTTGAAGAATCTCTGGGTGGATTTCGGCTTCGCGGCCTTCAGCAAACAGTTTTTCTACCAGGGCTTTGCGTTCAGCGCCTTTGATAGACGAAACCACATGCGTCTTCAGATCAAGCGGCCAAAAATATCCCTTGGGCCTGAACGCCAGATTGATCTTCGGTTTAGTATTAGCCATAGCTATCTCCTCTTTAGCCGTTGTGGCGGAATGCCGGGGACGGCAAGCTGGATCAAATCCCCCGACCCGTGTGGTGGGTCATCCCATTCAATCATCGCAGCAAGACAAGTTGCGCGATAGCGTCGGCGCCCGCCCAAACGATAGCGTCCTGTTTGTAGCGAATGCCCAAATCTCGTGCGGCTTCGAGGTCAACGCCCAGCGCGAAAAAGCTTTTCTCCTCTGGCCATGCTCCTGTCGGATCAGCTCCCGCACCCTCAATGACATCAATAGCCGAGGCCTTTAGTTCCGTCCCAAGGCGCGAATGCACGATTTCGTTAGTCTCGTCGCTTTGGGCCTGGCCCAGGGGGTTGAAAGCCGTGATGAAAACGCCGCAATCGCAACCCGTTGAGGCGAAGAGCCGCAACAACTCTTCAGAACGATCGCAGGGTGATGACGTTGAGACCTTCACCGAAGCGATATTCGGTATCGTGATACGCCCGTATCTTGTCGGTAGGAATTTCAGACTGTGCCAACAAAAAACCCTCCACGAGACGGAGGGTCGACGCCACCCGTTTGGTTGCTCTCTAGGAGCCACATCCCCTTTCGGGAACCACCTTACCCGGGAGGGGGCAGGTTGGTTTGGGCGTCGACCCAATCTTGATGTATCGTTGTATGTAAGCACAATTGGCAGAAAAAGCAAGCTGAAAAGCCAGCCTGAAGATGACACCTCTACCCGATAGTGGCGAAGCCAGTGAACCGCCCCGGTATTGCGGGTTGCGATTCATGCACATTTGCGGACGAGCGCTGTGTCACATGCGCCACGCCCACCAATTTCAATCTATAGCCTTTGGGGGCAATGTGATCGAAAATCAGCTTGAACGCGAAAGGGCCATCCGTAGCCTCTGTGGATGAAGAAGCCCTTCCGGTATAGCGGTGCGTACCGGCTCCGCAAATTGTCAACGGCGGAGTAAAATTAGACCACTTTGGCGGAGCAAAACCAGACCACTT
>JAQBTY010000474.1 GCA_027624735.1 Pseudomonadota bacterium
CGACCGGGCAAGCCGGTCGCGCAAACACTACATCTAGCGCCACCTGAGTCAACGGGATAAGCCGCGATTGGCGCGGTTCACATTTTTCTTGTTTACAGTGCTTGGGTGACTAACCAAGATTAAACCGTTCTATTTCCACGCCAACACTTGATGCATCCGC
This sequence comes from Pseudomonadota bacterium, assembly GCA_027624735.1. GTDB lineage: Bacteria > Pseudomonadota > Alphaproteobacteria > MPNO01 > UBA2964 > JAQBTY01. The sequence goes on from JAQBTY010000474.1 coordinate 161, forward strand.
GAATACATCGAGTTTTTCTACGCGCACCCGGACCTTTCTTACCCGCCGATCCTTCAGGCATCGACTGGCAACCAACTCGGCGAGTGATTCAACTAGATTAATATGGCCCGCCGCGACGAGGGCGCGGATCGCCGTCACCACGTCTTCGTAACAGACAACATCGGCCAACCGGTCCTGTATGGGGTCCTCGCTTTCGACGACCTCCATATCCAGATTGATGCGTACTCTTTGGCGACCGTCTTTTTCATGGCGGTGAACGCCAATGAGCGCCGCCAGAACCAAATCCTTCACAAAGACACGGCGGACCGCTGGTTGCGCCTGCTGCTGGTCAACGGGATAAAGCGTTTTCGATGATTTCGATGATGTTGTCATTTGTGGTTCCAAAAGATGCGTCTCGTTGCCGATTATTCCACCGGCTCGTCGCTGGAATTGCGCCACCCCAGATGCTGCCCGCCATCGAGGGCAATCATTTGGCCTGTCATTGCGGGCGCGGCAAGGATAAATCTCACGGCATCGCAGATTTCCTCGGGTTTCGTGCTGCGGCCAAGCGGGGTTGTGCTGCTCTGCCGCGCGAACTGCACCTGATCCTGCCGAGGGCTCGGCAGCGTCGGACCCGGTCCGATGGCGTTGACCCTGATACGCGGGGCAAGCGCCAGGGCGAGCGTTTGGGTCAGGGTCCAAAGCGCCGATTTACTGACCGTATAGGACACGAAATGAGGCGTCAGGTTCCAGACCCGTTCATCGAGCATATTAATCACGCAGCCTGTTGTTTCATTATGAGTATTCGACACCAGGGCTTTGGCGAAATCCTGCGTCAGCACGAAGGGCGCGCGTAAATTGGTTTCCAGATGCCGATCCCAGGATGCCCGCGACGCCGTATCCACCGTATCGCGCTCAAATTGGGCCGCATTGTTGACAAGACAGGTTAGGGGCCCGATCGATCCGGTCGCCTTCGCGATAAGCCCGCAGGTCTCGTTTTCGAGCGCGAGATCGGCTCTGATTGCCGTAGCTCGCCCGCCGCCGGCTTCTATTTCAGAGACCGTAGCCAGCGCGTCATCCCGCGACCCGTGGTAATGGATGACGACACCCCAGCCATGGCGCGCGAGATCAAGGGCCACTGCCTTACCGATCCGCCTGGCGGCGCCGGTGACAAGGGCATTTCGAGGTTGCTGTTCCGTCATGGCCGCAGCATGAAAGATTGGCCCGCCGGGATCAAGGCCCACCCGTAAACACTGCAATAATGCCGCCGGGCAGAAGATGATGCGTTACATAGGCCGCATATAAAAGCAGTAGGCCGGCCCCCTCCCACCGTTCTATACGGCGCCCCGTCATCATAAAGGCGATAAAAATTCCGGTGACGGCGAGCAGGGCCGACAGGTCGTAGCGGATAATATCCAGTTCAAAGGATAACGGCGCGGCTATGGCGGCGGCGCCGGCGACGCCGAGCAGATTGAAAATATTGCTGCCGATGACATTGCCGATGCAAACGTCGGCATGACCACGCTTGGCCGCGACCAGCGCGGTGACCAGCTCCGGCAAGGAGGTCCCGACCGCTATAAGGGTGATCCCGATAATTTCTTCGGAAATGCCGGCGTCGCGTGCAAGAGCCGTGGCGCCGGTTACGGCGAGCCCGGATCCTGCGATCAAAGCGCCCAACCCGACGAAAATGGCGGTAATCAGGATCCACAGCCGCTGGGGCAGCACCACCGCCACTTCCTCTGCCTCGTCGCCATGCAGGGCTGCGGCGGGTCCCGCCTGGCGTGAATCCCACCAAAGGGAAAGCGCCAAATACAGAATCAGGGCGCCGACCAAGACAGCGCCGACCAGGCGGGCCATCGTGCCGCTGAAAGCGACGACGACGAACAGCACAGTTGCTCCGACCATAACGACGCTGTCGCGGCGCAATGCGTCCGGATGCACCGCAAGCGGACAAAACACGGCCGCAGTGCCAATGATCAGCATCATATTCGCCATGTTACTGCCGATCACGTTGCCAACGGCGATACCGGGAGACCCGGCCAGGGCGGCATCGACGCTCACCACGAGCTCCGGCGCGGAGGTTCCGAATCCGACGATGGTAAGACCGACGATAAACGGTGAAATGCCCATGCGGCGCGCAATGCCCACGGCGCCCCGCACGAGTCCTTCTCCACCGGCGAGGAGCAGGCATATGCCGGTGAGGGTGATCAAAATATTCATGGAAAACGCTTATTTAGGTGACTTTGTAGCCAGCTCATATCATTTTTTTAAGTCATAGGCTCCTTCCACATGGTATGCCCCTCTATGATCAGCAAGAGGTGTCCGGTATTTGGCCAAGGGGGTTTTGCTTCCGCTTCGGTGCGGGGTAGAGTGCGGGACCGTACGATACCAGTGATATTGGCCAGACAATTTTGATGGAAGACCATTCATTCCTCGCCGATGTTCTGGTGTTTCTGGTCGCCGCCGTCGTCGTTGTTCCGATTTTTCAACGCCTTCGGTCCAGCCTGATACTGGGTTATCTGGCGGCGGGTCTGGTTATCGGGCCGCATGTCCTCGGCCTCGTCAGCAACGAAGCGGTTACCCGGGCGCTTGCTGAGTTGGGCGTCATATTCCTGCTGTTCACCATTGGGCTTGAACTGACGATTGATCGTTTGCGGGTCATCCGCCGATTTATTTTCGGTCTTGGAACCACCCAGGTTCTGGTAACCGGGGCGATCATCGGTCTGCTGGCGACCGCCGCGGCGATTTCCACCAAGAATGCCGTGGTCATCGGTGGCGCGCTGGCCTTGTCATCGACAGCGGTGGTCATGCAGCTGTTGTCGGAGCGGGGCGAAATCGGAACCCAGG
>JAQBTY010000475.1 GCA_027624735.1 Pseudomonadota bacterium
GTCTGAGAGCGGCCCGTTACGGTTGGCGGCTACCCTAAGCCGCCATGACTTCGGCTTCGTCGCCGATGGTGACCCGGCGCAGCAGGCGGCGCTGGTCGCGTGGAAAATCGGTGCGCGCATGCAGCAGGCAGCGATTGTCCCACATCACGAAATCGCCGACCCGCCATTTATGGTTATAGATGAAGCGCGGATCGCGCTGCAGCGCGTAGATCTCGTCCAGGATAGCCTTGCCTTCGGCTTCGTCCATGCCGATGATTTCCTCGGTCATCAGCGGGCAGACATAGACCGCGGTGCGGCCGGTTTCGGGATGCTTGCGGAAAATCGGGTGCGGATGATGGGGCACCGCCGCGCGGTCGTATTTCTCGAACGTTTTGATCGTAGTGCCGAATTCATAGCAATTCATGGCCATTTTGCCAGCCAGCTTTGTCTTCAGCTCATCGGACAGCGCGTCATAGACCATGTACTGGTTGGAGAACCGCGTGTCGCCGCCGATCGCCGGGATCTCCACACCATAGAGCGTTGTCGCCTTGTGCGGGTTGCGCAAATAGGGCGTGTCGGTATGCCACATCATCTCGCCATCGGGATGCGCGCCGATGACCTGGCCGTCGACCCGGACATTGGATACCAGCATGATCTCGCCGCTGGCGTATTTGGGATGCTGGCGTTCCTTGGGCCGGTTGTATTCGCCGATCCTGCCGAAATGGTTGCAGAATTTCTTCTGATCGTCGGGCGTGATGTCCAGCTGCCCGCGAACCACGATAACCAGGTGATCGAGCCAGGCCTGATAGATTGTCGACACATCGTCCGGCGATAAATTGTCGCGCATATCGAAGCCCGAGACTTCGGCGCCGCAGGCATCCGACAAAGGGGTCACGGTGACAGTCATGACGTAATCTCCACAATTTCAATTGGGGCGAAATTTCCTGCCCCCATAAAACCAGAAACGGCCGATTTGGACAAGCATTTGCCGCTTCTGTTACGGTTGCCTTAAGAAGCATCGTTAAGAAAGCGGATTGGGAGAAAATCACATGTCTGAAAGCAGAATTCCGCGCTACTACGCGCCCAAAGGAAACAGCACCACCCTTGATGTGGGTGGGCAGCCCGTGGAAGCCTATCGGGCGCTGCATCACAGCGGTTCCGGACCCGGCGTGCTGCTGCTGGCCGATGGGGCCGGGCTGGATGAGGGTATGCGGGCGAGGGCCGATCTGTTCGGCGAGGAAGGCTATTCGGTTCTGGCGTTGAGCGCCGATCATTCTGTGGCCGAGATCGCCGCGGCGGCGAACGCCTTGCGCCGGTTCGCGGAAACCGACGGCGATATCGCTGCCGTCGGTCACGGCGCGGGCGGCGTGCTGGCCTGCTGGGCGGCGCGGGACGCCGGTTTCAAGGCGGTGGTGGTGTTCGATGCGCTGGAGCTGGCGGAAGATCCCGCTATCCTCGACAATGTGCCGTGTCCAGTTGTCGTCCAGTTCGGTACCGACGGTGCGCCCGAGGCGCTGGCGGCGGCCGAAGCAATCCGGTCCCGGTTCAACCGCAAGGACGGATCAAAGGTCTTCGACTGGGAAGAAGCGGGTCCCGGCTTTTCCCTTCCCAAGCGCGCCGCGTTCCATAAACGGGCCGACAGCCTGGCCCATACGCGGACGCTTGAGCTAATCCGCCGCGTGCTCGGCCCCTATTACGATTACGAGGCGCTGTTCGCCGAACACACCTATCACGAATTCACCACGCGCGATGTGGACGCCACCATGGCGACCATGATCGAAGAACCCTACGTCAACCACACGCCGACTCTGACCGGCGGCGTCGGGCACGACATGCTGAAGCGCTTCTACAAATACCATTTCGTCGATCAGAACGGCGCGGGACGGAGCCGCAAGCGGATTTCCTACACGCTGGGGCCGGACCGGGTGGTGGTGGAAAGCTACACCAAGTTTTGCCATGATTCGGTGATCGACCGGTATTTCCCCGGGATCGAACCCACCGGCAAGGAGGTGGAGATCGCCACCGTCATCATCGTGAAATTCCGCGGCGATAAGGTATGCCACGAACATCTCTATTGGGATCAGGGCTCGGCGCTCAAACAGATCGGCGTGCTGGATGCCGGCAATCTCCCCATCGCCGGACCGGAAGCCGCGCGCAAGGTGCTCGACGAAACCGCGCCGTCCAACATCTTCATGCAGGAAGCCTGGGCGACCAGCGACGGCAAACCCATCTGATTGAGTCCGTTCCAGCCCGCTCTCCCTTCCGACCACCCCAATCGTACGATCCCGTGGGTGGCCGGGAGGGGGAGCGGGCTGGAACCGTTCCAAAAGAAAAACGACGGCCCCGTGGTGGAAAGGGCCGTCGCTTCTGAGCACGGACTGCCCCTGGGAGCATACGTGGCAGTCCGTTCTGTTTGGCCCGACTGCCGTCTGTCCGCAGTGTGGGCCAAAGTTATTTCCTGTTAACCTTAATGCAAGAAACGTGCCATGAACGAGTATTGTTGTTTTTCAATGGGTTACGGAGTGCATCGATCGGGGGAAAGACGAAAGTGTTAAGATATCCGACGCCTAAGACCGCCTAAGACCAATTTAAGGCTGCGGCCTAATCTGGTGAAACATGGAAGAGCACGAGTGCGGAACGGCGATGGGGGACAAGGCAACAATAGGCCACCCGTCGAGTTCGGTGTTCAGAATTGACCAAATCAACATTGCCCGCCCTTGGTGAAATGGCCGGTCTCGTTCATCGTGAACCCTGGCTGGGCGACGGTTTTGCAGGGGTTGTCGGGGATGGCGCGGCAATACCGGTCCAAACGCGTCATCCGGCGTCGCGCCGTCTGTTGCCCGACGCTGCCAAGCCGGCAAGAGCCGCGACAGACGGGTCCTCAGCTTTGCGTCTGGCGACCGGCTATGAGGGCGGAAACTTGCCCCGCAGAATCATGGATATCATGGATATCATGGCGAGGGGGGAGACTTAGATGATGACGGCGGCTCCGAAGAGCCG
>JAQBTY010000476.1 GCA_027624735.1 Pseudomonadota bacterium
CCCATACCCACAGATTCGCATCAAATCCGCCTTATGGGAATCATTCGTTTCGGGCGGAACACTAGCGCCCGGGAAACAACCGCGGATCGGTGAGCACGGCGCCGAAGCGCAGGTGGCCATAGGTAATGGCGGCGACATCCCACGCCATGCTGTTCTGCGATGTTGCCGCCAGCACGTCACGAAGGCCCCGTTGAAACGGGCTGTCAAAGGCGAGGCCGCGGCCACCGGCCAGGGGAAACAGCCTTTCCACCGCCTGAACGCACAGCTTTCCGGCATAGGCATTGTTGCGCCGCCAGCGCGCCCGGTGTTCCTGACTGGGCGATACGCCGCTTTCGGCCACCTGCCAGCTTTCCTCGATATCGTACATCAGCAACAGGCGGGCGGCCTCCAGCTCCGCACTGGCCTCACCAATGCGCGCCTGCACGGTGGGCAACTCGCTGAGCTTGTCCCCATGGGCGGAATGTCGGGGAGCCAGATCGGCAACCATCGCGTCCAGTGCGCCGAGCGCAATGCCATAGGCTGTGGACGCAAACTGTTTTGTACCAATAGCGAAGAGCGGCATTTGATAAAGCGGCGATGGATTGACCCCGCTACCGGGTGTTGGGCCACCGGCGACCTGAGCCGCCGAAATCCCCCTGTGTTTTGGAATAAAAGCTTCCCTGACGATCAGGGAACGGCTTCCCGTCCCCGCCAATCCGCTGGGAAACCAGTCATCAACGATGTCAAATTCTGATTTTGGCACAAGCGCGAACTGGTGCTGCGGGGGACCTTCCTTCTGTGGGACAAAAAGCTGCAGATTGCTCCAATCGGCAAAATCGAGGCCACTGGCGAAACTCCAGGTCCCATCGGCGATCCAGCCGCCATCGACTTCTTTGACCGTTGCGTCCTTGCCCGGAAAAGACGACGCAATCACCGCATCCGGCGTCTCTTTCCAAACGTCGTCCTGAGCCTCGAGACCCTTCATGCCGTTTATCCAGGTTTGACCGACGAGGTTTGTGAAGATCCAGCAACTCGACCCGCAGCCGCGCCCAATTTCAGCGGCGATATCCAGCATTACCTCGAAACCCATCTCGTACCCGCCGTAACGACGCGGCTGAAAAATCCGGTAAAAGCCAGCCTCGATGAAAGCCTTTTGCGTTTCATCGACGACGCGCCGGTTCTTCTCCGCGGCGGGCGCCCGCTCACGCAAAACCGGAATCATATCCCGGGCGCTGGCAATCAATTGTTCGCGCAGCGCACGATCCCTCACGTCACTCGCAGAATCCATCCTTCGGCCTCCCTGAAATTTATTATGTCTGCAAAATCATGCTGTTGTTGAAAATAGATAATAAACAGCATGAATTATTTTGTCGCGTCAGGCGGCACCGAGGTGCGACTTTGGCTTGCGTCCCTGACGGTCTTCTTCGGCCGGAGCGTCCGCGTCGCCAACGCTGTGCAAATCTATGATCTCAATGCAATTGCCGTCGGGATCGTGAAAATAGGCATGACGGCCGGGAAAGCTGAAATGGCCTGAATTCTGATCTTCATACAGCAGGATTTCGACTCCGTTGGCCTCCAGATACGCCATGGCGGCATCGAAATCCTCAGCCCTCACCACAAAGGCGTGGTGGATAAGGGTATGTTGGGGCTTGTTGGGCGCCTGATGGTACCCCGTGCGAGACAGGACGAAATAATCGCCGCCGGCGCGCATGAAGACGGTGTCCCGGTTTTGCCGCCAATAGATGCATCCCAGCACGTCTTCATAAAACGCGCGCGATTTTTCGAGATCGCTGACCCCGATGGTAAAATGAAGAATCCCGGTGGGTTCTACGCGGCGGGGCGCGGCATCGCCGACCGTATGGTAATTCTTAAAGGCGGCGCTTTTTAAGTTGGACATGACGATCTACCTCAATCCCGTGGTTTTGGCTTCGAGCCCAGCAGCATGAACGCGATACGGCAGCTCTCGGTGCCGCTATTGATCCAGCTGTGGTTTGTCGCGACCTGAACCATGACATCGCCTGCTTTGAAGTGGACCATGGCGCCGTCGTCGAGTTCCATGTCGACTTCACCCGACATGCAGACGATGTAATCGACCGAATCGGTGCGATGCATGCGGCCCGGACCCGGCGGATAATCGATGACGCGAAACCAGCTGCCTTGCGGCGGCGGTTCGATGTCATTGTCGCGCATGCCGAAATCCTCCGCCGACCAGATCTCGGCCGGTGTCTCATCCGTCCCCCACACCAGCGTGCCGACGTTGCCCCGGGGGCGCAAGACCCGCTGAGGCGCCAGCCCGTCATGCATGATGATGGCTTTGCCCGCGGCATCGTGCGTCGTCACGATGCGCCGCAGCGGCGGCGCCGGCAGCACCGTGCCTTCAGGCACCGGCAGGATCGGCGCAAGCGGTTGCGCCCCGGGCCCGGCAAGGCTCCCGCCTTGTTGCCGTTTGGCGTCAATAAGGCCAAACGCAATTCGGCAAGGGTCCGCGCCCCGGTTGATCCAGGAATGGTAGGTCCCCTGCTGCACCATGACATCGCCCGCCACCATGTGGACCGTGGCGCCGTCATCGAGTTCCATATCGATTTCGCCGCTCATGCAGACGACATAATCGACCGTATCGGTCCGGTGCATGCGTCCCGGAGCCCCGGCGGGGAATTCCACAATCCTGAACCAGGATCCGTTCGGCGGCGGCTCGAGAATATTTTCCCGCGCCCCGAAATCCTCGCCTGTCCAGACCTCGGCCGGTGATTGGTCGCTGCCCCAGATCAGGGTTGAAATAACGCCGCCGCGACTGTTCTGTGTGGGCGCCGGGCCGTCCATGGTGACGATAGCCCTGCCGGACGCATCATGGCCGGTTACGATCCGCCTTACGGCATAATCCGGATTGTTTCCCTCGTCTGTCATATCCCTCCCCTTACGCTAATCAACCAAAAGATGCTATGAGGCCGAAGGACTTGGGCTCAAGCTCCTTCGATTGTTTCATCCTCAATCCGAAG
>JAQBTY010000037.1 GCA_027624735.1 Pseudomonadota bacterium
AGAATCTCAACAGGTTAATCCATGCTCACCAACCATTAAACGCCGCACCGTGAATAATTCGGGTTAGCTTGAATTTGTCTCAGTTCTATCGCTTGACGCATCTTGAGTAAAAAAAAGATCGATTTCTTCACCGCGAAGCTTCACGCTTACTTTTTCGCCTGAATAAGCGGGCAGTCCATGATTAAGCCAGTCGACGTAATATTCCATCACCCCTTCCAATTCTGTGTCGAACAGTTTGGCCTTATAGCCGTTGGCGGTTTCCTCGATGATGCTCCATTCTCGTTTCTTGCGCGGTTCAAGTGATCGCCGCAATGTAAAGGATTTGGGAAACCGGTCTTGCGTAATGACGATGGGTTCCTGGGGCTTTGCCCGAAGTTTTTTCAAAGCGGCTATGAAGTTCTTCAGGTCCTTCCGGGTAACCGTAATGGCAATTTGGTACAGACCGAATTTCCGGCTCGAAATTGCATCGAGATCAAACTTGAACCGGCTCATTTCGGGAACCTGAGGTGAATATTGCGGATCACAAAACCCGATACTGGATCAATCCTCTCCAGATTAAAATGATTTCTTTTCCTTCCCTGGTCGAGTCTCATTTGCCATTTGCCGTCCTTCGATCGCCATTTGTTGGGTGCAATTTGCACGGGCGGTTGGCCATTTGATGCTTTAAACACCTGTTTATGTCCAAACTGCCAAGCTGCGGACGGCGACTTAAAATGCATAGAAGACTGACGCGTAATACCAGGTACCTGGTAGTCCCGGGGTAACCCCCTGATGGTTCCCATGAGTTTTGCGTCTTGAGCGGCCCTGGAATTGAGCGCCCTCGGTGGTGTTTCTTGCGGCGGTCCTTTTGGTTTTCCCTCCAGGATGCTTCTGCCGCGCCGAACACCAACACCACGTCCCCTTTGCGCAAACTTTTGCCCTGGCGCGACCTGATCTCCGGTCGCATCGGTCATGGTGGCTGCAGGCTGCGCAGAGGAAGTTTCGACTGTGGAGGAACTCGCCCCCTGCTCCCCGGTAAATTGATCCAGAAGGGCGTCTACTTCCCTGACGATTTCGTCAGGTGACCGTGAATCGAAATCGGCCAACTCGGCTAACAATTCCGCACGGACGATCGACCTAGGCCGCAGGGTCCGACCGTTAGTAGGATATCGGTCCAGGAATTCGATAAGTTCACGCGCGGCAGCGATGCGCCCAGCAGGGTTTCCGCTGGTTATCTGATTCAGGAGAGATTGAAGGTTGCCGTCAGTCTCATTTTCCCCAGCAATGCGGTCGCGCGGAATTTCATTCTCTTCGTCGAAGAAAACATCGTCTTCATCGAGCCAGACCTGGTCGCCGCTAATACCCTCTTCGCTATCCTGTCGGGGGACAAAGTCAGCTTCCCTACCCGTATGCTGTTCGGCATTCTTTTCAGTACTGGCAATCAGGGTAAGGGCGGGGTTCGCCTGGTCGGTGCCCGGTGCGCTCTCGCCGAACACAGCATCGGCGGTCCTGATGATCTCCTCGGGTGATATGGAGTCCGTGTCCGCGAGCTGCACCATGGTCTCGGAATAGGCGGCCAGCGCAGGCGGTACCCTGCGCCGCGATGTTGGGTCTTTGAGGAAAATGTCGATGAAGGCGCGGGCGGCGGCGATGCGGGTGGCGGGATCGCCAGTGACGGTCAGGCCGAGCAGGGACTTGAGGGCGGCGTCGGGAGCGATGCCGATGTCGTCCACATAGCCCCTAATGGCGGATGCTTTCTGCGCCGGACCCAGATCGATCAGAGATGGCTTGAGGGTCGCCGCGTAGTGATACGCCACATCGTCCTGATCGTCAAAATCTTCCGGATCGAGACGGTTTCCGGTCTGAAGTTCCGATGAAATGCGCTCCGCACGGGCGGAGGCTTCGCTTCGGCGTTTCTGCGCGGCGGTAAAATCCGCGCGCAGTCTGGCCGCCTGAGCCGCCGTCAGTACTCCTTCGTTATGGGCCGCGGCGATCTCGGCGAGGGTCGCGTCGCCGCCTTCCAGGCGGGACCGGAAGTCGGTGCTGAAGGTAAGCGCGGCGGTTTCGTTTTCCCGCGCCGCCGCCTCCGTTTCCCGTTGCGCCCGCGTTGCGCGGTCCTGGTCATGGGCCTCGGTCAGCGCCCTGGCGTTGCGCTTCAACCGGGCCAGAGTAACGTCGTCCAATGAACCGGCAATCTCCTCGTTCTCCAGCAGCGCCTGCGCCTCGCCGCCCCGCCCGGCCTCCGCCATGTCGCCGACAAACTTCTCGATGATTTTCACCCGGCCGGTGGTACGGATTTGGTGCTGCTTGTCCCCCTTGAAGGCTCCCTGGAAGCCGGTGACAGTGTCGTCGAACATTTCAAGATGGATGCTCAGAAGCATCGCCGGGTCATCGTCCGGTGCGGCGGTCACGTCGCTGCGCGCTTGTTTGACGACCTGATCGGTGAGCGTGGTGAGTTGATCGAGACCGTGCTGTTCCATGCTCTGGAGGTGCAGCGAGTCGCTTTGGTCGATAAAGATATTGCCGATATCGTCCAGGGTCCGGTCGAGCCGGGCAGTGGCCGCGTCGCTCAGCCGGGCGGCGCCGGTGGCGCTCCGGTATTGCCGCCTGGCGTCGACGACGGCGTTGCCGACAAAATTATTGTACTCGCCGCGCACCGCATCGTCGGCGAAATCGGCTTCGGCCGCGCGCTTGCTCAGGCCCTCGCGCAAAGCATTGGTAACGCCTTCGCGGAGTCTCGCGCCCTCGGTCGCATCCTGCAGGCGTTGCTGGCGACGCTGTTCGAGCCGCACCTCATCGGGAACGTCGGCTTGCGCACCCGCGTTCGGATCGGGACGAGCGGAAGGGTGGCCCGAGGACGCATCGCGTCCCCCGGGCAGAATGATGTCGGGCATGGTTGGGTCTCCTGTGTTGGAGGATAGGCACAAAAAATCCGCTCGCGGCGGGCGCCGGGCGGGGTCAAAAACGCGTATTCAAAGGGGCAAAGGGAATCCCGACGGGCTCAAGGCATGCGTCGGTAAACTAAGAAAAACTTATAGTTCTACGCACCGCGTATGTAAAGTTTTCTTTACATACCCTCAGTGGCGAGTGAGGGTAATTGCCCTTTAGAACCTACACAATTTTTCCTAAGGCAGCGGCAGGAGGATCTCCTCGTCCAGCGGCACCTGCATGTTGACGGCAGCGAGCAGGATGGCGGTAGCGGCGTAACTGCCCATGTTGGCGAGCAGATCGATGAGCTTCTGTTCACCGAAAGTTTCCCGCGCCCTGGCGAACAACTCTGAGGATAGTTTGTGTTCGCCGAATAGCTGGCGGCCAACCTCAATGACCAAGGCTTCCGTCTCATCCAGCCCGTCGACCGGCTTGCGATGCTTGATCACGTCGATGGTCTCCGGCGAAACACCCACGCGCAGGCCGACCCGCTCATGCTGCTGCCATTCGAACTGGCTGTCGTGCGCTCGCGCGGCGACCAGAATGGCGACTTCTCTTATGTTGGGCTTGATGCCTGTTTCGTGGCGCAGATAATGCGCCTCCCCCCGGTGTAGCTCAGCCAGAACCGGACTGTGCAGCCTGACGCCGCCGGGCCCCTGCATGCCGGCATGCGAACTGCCCTTGGGGTCGGAATGATCATCAAAAATCTGTTTCGCGCCTTCTGTCAGATCCTCCCGTCTGACCAGCGGCAGCCGGCACCAGGATTCCGCATGGACATCGTCTGGAAATCTACGCTCACTCATTTAGGTGTTCCTTCTCTCTGTAGGATTATTTTTCCTGCAATACGGCTTCAAGCAGCGTCAGCGCGCCGCTCGCGAACTGCCACATATTTGCCTCCCGGTCGGGGCTCCCGGTCGGGGCTCCCGGTCTCGATGGTCGTGGCCTGTTCGATGGGACCGGCGACGGCAAAACAGACGTGGCCGGCGGCGTCGCCATAGCGGTTGCCGGTCGGACCGGTAGCGCCGGTTTCGCACAGGCCCCAGGTCGTGTTGAGACGATCGCGAATAAGACGCGCCATGATCAACGCATATTCTTCGGTCGACGCCCGCATGGTCGCGACCTCTTCCGGCACGCCCATGAAGCCGCGCCGCGCATCGCGGGTATAGATCACCCCGCCACCGACGAAATAGGCGGACGCGCCTGGAACCGACAGCAATGCCGCCGATATCAGGCCACCGGCCGACGATTCCGCCACGGCAACGGTTTCCCCGCGCTCCTTCAGCAGCGCACCGACGCTGCCGCCCATCGAACTTAATTGATCCATATTATTCTCCCTGCGCCGGCATGGCCTGATTTTGCATCCACGCGTAATAGAGCGTAACAAAAATCGCGGCTCCGATCATCGGCAAAGCCACATAATTGACGACATCCCAGCTGAAAAAATGCAGCAAAGGCCCGGCGGCCAGGGCCGAAGCGGCGGCCACGCCGTAAATGATGAAATTAACCCAGCCCTGCGTCTTGGCGCGTTCCGACTGGGTGTGGGCATCGGCCAGCAACGCCGTCCCGGCCGTAAAGGCGAAATTCCACCCCAGCCCCAGCAACGCCATGGAGGCCCAGAACAGAAAAACCGTCTTGCCGGCAAGCGCGATCGGCACACACAGCGCCAGCAGAACCATTCCGGTCAGAATGATGGGGATTTCGCCCCAGCGTTTGATCAGCGAGCCAGTGAAAAAGCCTGGCGCGAACATGCACACGATATGCCATTCGATGACAAAGGCCGTATCGTCGAACGGATGATGGGCGTGCTGCATGGCCAGCGGCGCCGCCGTCATCAGCAGATTCATAACCCCCTGTCCGATGGTCGCGGTCACGACGGCCGTGACAAAAACAGGCTGGCGCATGATCGCTCGCATGGGCCGGCTCGGTGCGGCCGCTTCCCGGGGGGTGAGGTTGGGGATATCGACAAACATCACCACGATGGACGACAGCAGCGCGATCCCGATCAGAAAGAAATAGGGTCCGAGAAAAACGGTCGGGAGGAACATATCCTTGCTGAGCTTTGCCAGCTCCGGGCCGGCGAAGCCTGAGATGACGCCGCCCGCCAACACCAGCGATATGGCCTTGCCGCGATAATCGGCGGAGGCCACATCGGTGACCGCGAACCGGTAGTGCTGCGCAAAACCGGCTGATGCGCCAAACAGCAGCGTGCCCAGTGAAAACCACCAGAAATGCCCGCCGAGGACGGCATAGACACAAACCACCCCACCCACGGCCCCACCCACCCCGCCGATGGCGAAACCATTCCGCCGGCCGATCCGGCGCATCAACAGGGCGGCGGGCAAGGTCAGTAATGCCGTACCGACGATGACCAGCGCATGGGGCAGAGTCGCGAGCGATTTTTCGGTTGCCATGGAATAGGCGATCAGCGGCGCGGTAGAGACCACCAGCGACCGCGCCGTGCCAAACAGCATCTGGCAGGTCGCCAAAACCGCGACATTCCGTTGATCACGACTAAGGACGGTCATGCGGTGGGATCGCCCGGCCGTTCGTCACGCCATAGTCCCAGTTTGGTCTGCATCGGTTGATCCGACACGCTGAACAGCACGGCGTCCTCATCCGCCGCATGCCGGTGCCCATGCCAGCCCGGTATGACGAAAAGATCGCGCGGTCCCCATTCGATTGTCCGGTCGCCGATCACGGTTCTGCCCCGCCCTTCGACAACACTATAAATAATACTTTCCGTGGTTCGGTAGAGCGCGCCGTCGAAGCCGGCCGGCAGGAGCTGCAGAAAGGCCGCCATGGTGGGTGTCGCAAAATCGCCAGTGGCCGGATTGATGTATTGCATTTTGAGCCCGTGGCAATCGTCCCACCGGCCGGCCTTGCGCAGTGCCTCCAGCGCCGCTCTGGTCTGCGCAAAGGGATAGCTGAATACCGGCGAATTCAGGCTGTTTGCCTGATAACCGACGGGCAGCAGACCGGCGCCGTAGCGTGCATTGGCGTCGCCGTCGGGGCGGCTGATCTGCTGCTGCGGCGCCGGGTAGTTTTCCCGGAACACAGTATCGAGAAAATCAACCAGCGGCGTATCGAGCACATCGAGCCAGACAACCGGCGCGTTCCCCTCATTGGCGTGATCGTGCCACGCCCAGTTGGGCGTGATGACAAAGTCGCCCGGATGCAGCCAGGTTCGCTCACCATCGACCGACGTATAGGCCTCGGTGCCTTCTATCACGAAACGGATCGCCGTTTGGCTGTGGCGGTGGCACGGCGCTATTTCCCCGGGCAGGACGAGCTGCAACCCCGCATACAACGTGTTGGTTGCCCGCATTTCTCCTGGAAAAGCCGGGTTTTCAAGCACCAGGACGCGGCGAAAGGCCTCTTGGGCGGTTACGATGTGGCCGGCTTCAGCCAATTCCTCGCGCAGCCCATCATAATGCCAGCGTGCTGCGACCGCCGGGGATTTGGGTCTGGTAAGATCGACACCCCGCCGTCCGACCCAGAGCGCCGCCAGATTGTGCGCCCCAATCCGGTTGTGAAAGACCGCTTGCTCGTCGATGCCCTGTTCAGATGTCATGCGCGACTTGAATCACCCTTGCCAACTTTTCGTCTGACTACCGTTGTCAGAACAGGGTGACCCGACATACCTTAGAGGTCAATCCACCGCCACGATTTTACAGACACGATTTTACAGAAAAGAGGGAGAAGACAATGAAGCTGCTTTATTTCAATGATTTCCAGCTGGGGGTCCTCAAAGGCGACGCCGTGATCGATGTTTCGGCCGTGGTTCACGACATTCCACACACCGGTCCGCACAATTTGATCAACGGCCTTATCGAACGGTTCGACGATTACCGGTCTGCCTTGGAAGAGGCCGTGGCAAAATCTGACGGGGTACCTCTCGCCTCGGTCCGCATCCGCCCGCCTTTGCCCAAGCCGGGCAATATCGACTGCATGGCGGTGAACTACATGGAAGACGGCACGCGGGACGAACCTGCCCCGATCAACGCCTTCTTCAAGTCACCCAACTCGATCATCGGTCATGGCGACACCATGGTCCTGCCCGATATCCCCGCCACCATCTTCGAAGGCGAAGCGGAGATCGCGCTGGTGATCGGCAAGCGGGCCTCCAACGTCAAAGCTGCCGACGCGATGGATTACATCTTTGGCTATACCAATTTCATTGATGGGTCCGCACGCGGCCTGCCGCCGGCGGGAAATACCTTTTACCAGATGAAAGGGCGCGAGACCTTCGCCCCGATCGGACCCTATCTGGTTACTAAGGATGAAATCGCCGATCCGCAGAAGCTGCAGGTCACCCTGACCACCAACGGCACGGTGATGCAGAGTTTCAACACCGACGACATGGCGCATAAAATCCCCCGCTGTATCGAATTCGTCAGCGCCATCCACACGCTGGAGCCGGGCGATATTCTGGCCACCGGGACCAACCATCGCGGCTTGAACCCGTTCATGGATGGCGATGTGGTCGCGCTCGAAGTTGCAGGCCTCGGCAAGCTGTCCATCAATATCAAGGACGATCTGAAACGCACCTGGGCCCGCGTCACCCGGCTTCAACATGCGGAGTCGGGCAAGGAAGGTGTGCAGACGCCGCAACTCACCGGCAAATACGCACCGAGCTAAGTATGTAGCATCTTGAACGGTTGACGTTATTTTAGGTGGTCCCCGGCACAATACCGTATATGGGCAAGTAAGAGACCGGGGATCATGGCAAGCGAGCGACCGTACGATCTTGCAATAATCGGCGGCGGCATCAACGGGGCGGGGATCGCCTGTGATGCCGCCGGCCGCGGCCTGTCCGTTGTCCTGATCGAGGCGGGCGATCTTGCCGGCGCGACCTCATCGGCCTCCTCGAAACTGATCCATGGCGGGCTGCGCTATCTGGAGCACTGGGAATTCCGCCTGGTTCGCGAAGCGCTGGCCGAGCGCGAGGTGCTGCTGGCCAAAGCCCCCCATCTCATCCGGCCGATGCGCTTCGTACTGCCCCATGTCGCCGCCCTGCGGTCCCGCTGGCTGATCCGATTGGGTCTGTTTCTCTATGACCATCTGTCGACCCGAACCACTATTGGCGGCTCCCGCGCCCTCGATTTCGCCAAGGACAAATCCGGCATACCGCTACGGGACAAGTTCAGCCACGGTTTCGCCTACTGGGATTGCTGGGTCGATGATTCGCGGCTGGTCATTCTCAATGCCATGTCGGCGGCGAATAACGGCGCCGATATCCTGACGCAAACACGGTTTGACCGCGCACAGGTGGAAGACGGTCTATGGCGCCTCGACATCAAACCGAAGCAAGCGGGCGCATCCCGGCAGGTGACAGCCCGCGCCATCGTCAACGCCGCCGGTCCCTGGGCCGACAAGGTGTTAAAGGCATGCGATACAGGCACGCCGTCGACCGGTGACAATACGCGCCTTAGACTGATTAAGGGCAGTCATATAGTGGTCCCGCGCATAGAAGGCGCCGATGACGCCTATATTCTGCAACAGGACGATGGCCGGGTCGTCTTCGTTATACCCTACGAAGAAAATTATTCGATGATCGGCACAACGGACGTTCCCATCGAGGGCGAGCCGGAAAAGGCGGCCGCCAGCGCGGACGAAATTCACTATATGCTGGCGGCGGTCAACCGCTACATCACGACCGAAATCAAGGAAGACGACATTGTCTGGAAGTTTTCCGGCGTGCGCCCCCTTTACGACGATGACGCAGAGAGCGCCTCAAAGGTCACGCGCGATTATCACCTGGTGCTGCAGAATGGCGACGGCGCGCCGCCCATCCTTTCCATCTTTGGCGGCAAGATCACAACCTATCGCTGCCTTGCGGAGGAAGCGCTGGAAAAATTGTCGCCGTTCTTTCCAAACATGGGACGCCCCTGGACCCGGAAAGGCTTTTTGCCGGGCGGCAATTTGCCGGGCGGCGCCATGGAAGCGTTCCTGGACGATCTTTTCAGACGCTATCCAAAGCTCGAGCAGGGGCTGATCACACAGCTCGCCCAGCGGCACGGCAGCATCGCAACCGACATCCTGGGCGATGCCGGCGCGATGGACGATCTGGGCCAACGCATCGGCGATGGTTTGTATGAAAGAGAGATCGATTATTTCAAACGGCAGGAATGGGCCCGGACGGCGGAAGATATCCTGTGGCGCCGGACCAAGGCCGGTCTGCATCTGGCCCCCGCCGACCGCGAAGGCGCCGCCGCGATGATAGAGGCCCTGTTGTAGTAGATCGGCATTGGCTGGCGGAAATTTTCAGCCCTCGACAAGGGCGTATTCGCCTTCGTCGAGCCGGGTGAGCGCCCCTTCGCGGCGCAGATCGTCGAGATCGAGGACAATTTCCCGCCCGTCGTCGCTGCCCAATGCCGCCATGATCTCACCAAACATCATCGGGCCGGACCGCAGTGCTTCACGGACGGTCTGGAACCGGGCGGTGCCGCGCCTGGGCGGTTCGGGGACGGTCAGCGCCAACGCGTCGCGCTGGCCAAACGGGAGCGTCAGGTCGAATCCCGCCTTGGCGCCGGTGCGCCGCCCGTCAAGCGACGGATCGAGCGGGAGTGTACGGAAGCCGGACTGGACCACCAGATCGCGGTCCGCCTGGAAGCGGGTCGAGAGCGCCCATTCGATCTGTTCGTCGGATGTGATGTCGATATCGTCGTCGACGACGAACACATGTTTGACATTGGCGAGCGCGCCGAAGACTGCCGCGATTGCATTTCGGGCTTCACCGGGCACGCGCTGGCGGAGCGCGACACGCACATGGTTGCAGCCGTTGCTTGCCGTGGTCGCATGGACCGCGACGGGCTCGCGCACGGCGGTCTGAAGCACGCGCCATATGGCGACCTCGGTTCTGAGCCGGCCGAGCTGCGCCGTTTCCGTCGCGCTGAGGTAACGCCCGCCGATGGTGGTGGTCTGGAACAGGGGATCGCTGCGCGATGTGATGGCGGTGAGATGAAACACCGGGTTCCGCTTCATCAGCCCGTAATAGCCGAAGAATTCGCCATAGGGGCCTTCCGGCTCCACATGGCCGTTCGCATCGAGGTACCCTTCGAGCACCATCTCCGCGTCGGCCGGCACCCTGATGTCGTTGGTCAGACATTTGACAACACCCAGCGGCGCGCCGCGCAGCGACGCGAGCAGCGGCAGTTCATCGCCGGGCAAGCGCATGTTGGCGGAAACGAAATCGATCGGATGGGCGCCGACCGTAAAGGCGATGGGCAGCGCCTCGCCGCGGGCGGCGCTTCGCAGATAGATTTCCCGCAGATCGCTCGGCGCGACCAGATCGATGCCGGTTTCCCGCCGGCCACGCAGCATCAGCCGACGGCACCCGGTGTTGGTCAGGCCGGTTTCGGGATCGATGACGTAATCGATGCTCGACGAAATATAGGGGCCGCCGTCACAGGCATGCTGCAGGTGGGCGGGCAGTTTGGTAAGATCCGCTTCGTCGCCGATGTATTTCATCCGATGGACGGGGGCGTCGTCGGACGCAATCTCGACGATCTCCTGCCGAGCCCCGAGCCGACGCATGATTTCTTGCGGCAGTTCTTTCCGCGACGTGCCAAACGCGGCGCCCAGCCGCTCACCGCCGATGACATTACCGACAAGTTCGACGGCATCGGGGCCGGCCTTGCGGAATAGAACCGCCCGGTGATCGCCGTCCATGTGGCGGGCCAGATCGATCAGGGCTTGAGGATCCTCGATGATCTCGAGCTCATCGGTGCCGATCTGACTGTCGATAAAGTTCCGCAACCGAAACCGGTCGAGATCGAGCCCCGTCGTCCTGGCGATGGCGTCATCCATGCTTGTCTCCCTCTGCGTCTAGTACGGGCACCATAGCGCGGGGGTCAGGCCCGAACAATTGCCGGCCCGGAATTCGGGTACAGGGGGATAAAAAGCTTTTTTTCGAGGATCAACCCCATGCACAGTAGAAATACGGTATTATAATACCGCTTTTGGCACGTAACGCCTTCCTCCGCCGAGGGTGGCGGTCAGGCAGCGGCGCCCTGCCTCATTGGGGAGCGAACAGCGCCCGCGCGGCCGCGAGGTAATCGTGGGTCCGTTCGCGTGGCAGATTATGACCGCAATCACTCAATAGAAGGACATCGGCCTTGGGCAGCTTACCCGCGACGACCAGCGTGGTCTGCTCGACCGGGCACGGCTTGTCGTTTCGCCCATGCATCATGGTAATGGAGGCGGTGATGCGGGCGGCCTCTTCATCGCTCACAACAGCCGCGTCGATCAGCGCCTGCCGGTCGCCACCGAACATCGTGGTGAAATAATCGCCGTAGCCCGCCTGGCTCAGCATCTCCCAGCGCTCCTCCAGCATCTCGTCGCTAAGGGCGGACTGATCGAACACCATGTTGCCCATGATCCGGCGCAGCTCGTCGGGATCCCGGGGCAGCGTCCAGAAGGCATCCAGCGCGTCGTTAAGCGGATAGGACGCACCGATGGAACTGCTGGTCAGGATCTTGGTCACCTGCGGCGCGTGGCTGGCGATTTTCAAGGCGAGCGCGCCACCCAGCGAGTGCCCGACAAGGCCGCAGCGTTTGCCGCCGATAAATCGATCCAGCACGGCAAGGCCCTGACGAACCCAGAGGTCCATATCGAACAACGGCCCTTCCTTCTTGCGCTCCGAATCGCCAAATCCGATCAGATCGATGGCGAAGACGTGGCAATGTTCTTCCAGGGGCTCCAGTACCGGGCCGAAGTTCCCAACCGTTGACGTTCCGGGACCGACGCCATGGAGCATCAGGATGGGAAACCCGTCGCCCCCTTCCCAGTAACGGACGCGATGCCCTTCGATCTGCGTGAAATAAGCGTGCATTGGCAGGTCCCAGTAAAACTCAGCGAGCCATCCGAGCCCGGTTGAACAATCCGTCAATTTCCCGGCGCGGAGCGGGATACTATCGAATAACCCGCTTCGATGTCAGGGTGTGTTATTCGAAAAATTGCGGGGCGGGAGACAGGCTAGGCAATCTGTGATTAGATTGCGCCATTATGGCGTCAAACCCCGCTTCGACCGCCGCCCACGGCTGGAACCACGCGCAGGCCAATTGCGCCCTGGGCGACATTACCATCGACCGGGTGGTCGATATGGAACGGCTGGCTTATTCCGCTAAAATGATGCTTCCGACAGCGGACGAGGCCGAACTGCGCCGCCTTGCCGCCGAAATGGGGCCCCGTATCATCGACCCGGTTACCATGTCGGTGTCGCTCAGCTTTCACGCCTATGTGGTGCGGACGCCTAAACACACGATCCTGGTGGATACCTGCTGCGGCAACGACAAGGAACGGCCGCAACGGGTCGACTGGCATCGTCGGGACGGTCCATTCCTCAACAATTTGCGTGCACGTGGCGTGGAACCGGAAGACATCGATTTCGTCATGTGCACCCACCTGCATGCCGATCATGTGGGCTGGAACACGAAACTGGTCGACGGCAAATGGGTGCCGACCTTTCCCAACGCGCAATATCTCTTTGCCGAGGTGGAATACCGGCATTGGATTCAGCAGCAGGCGGAAAGCGACGAGCCGATCATGCATGGGTCGCACGCCGACAGCGTGCTGCCGGTCATGGACTCAGGCCAGGCAAAGCTGGTGGCGGTCGATCATGAAATTGAAACCGGTATCTATTTCCAGCCGGCTTTCGGCCACACGCCGGGGACAATCGTGCTGCACGTGGATAGCCAGGACGCACAGGCGGTTTTGTGCGGCGATGTGATGCATCACCCGGCACAGGTGGTGCACCCGGAATGGTCGTCGGCGTTTTGCGCCGATCCCATCCAGTCGGCCAAATCGCGGCGGGAATTACTCGAACGGGTTGCCGGGACCGGCACGCTGGTCCTGCCGGCGCATTTTCTGGCGCCCTATTACGGCCCCGTGGAACGCGACGGCGACGGGTTCAGGACGGTTATTTAGGGTGCTGGTTCCAAATAATCACTGTCACCCCGAACCCAAGCGCGCTTCACGCCCATGGCCACTGGTATCCGGTTTAATTTTCGTTTGGGGTCGAAGGGCTCGCATCCGTTTGTGCCGTTAAACCAAATTGTCATCCCGGCCAAGCGAAGCGCGAGCCGGGATAACAAGAGTGAATTAAATTTTTCGACGTTACCCCACACCCTTGAATGCTTCGCGCTGGCCGGCCTGGACCATCAGGGGCATGATTTCATCGATCCATTGCTTGCATTCGGTCTTGTAATCGACCCAGGAGACCAGAATGCCGTCGATGCCCATTTCGATCAAATCGTTCATGCCATCGACGATCTGTTCGGGGGTGCCGACCAGGGGATACCCGCCATGGCCGCCGATGAAGTGGCGGCGGAATTGACCGAGCGCCTCGGCCGGCAAGGTGTCTGACTGCATGCCGAAGATCTCCAGAAGATTATCGACGGCCTCGTAATCGCCTTTTTCGACAATGTAATAGTCCGCGTAATCCCGCGCTTCCTTTTCCGTCGCGCGGCAGACGATATAGGCGTGAATCCACACCTGGATTTCGCGCCCGGCCGCGCGCGCCATGTCCTTGAGATGCTTCATCTGGGCTTTGCCGCCCTCGATATCGCGTTCTTTCAGCAGCACGAAATTCATGTCGGCCTGGGTTGCTGCGAATTTTTGACCGGCCGGCGAACCGCCGGCATTCATCACCGGCGGCATGGGTTTCTGGATCGGCTTGGGCTCGCTCCACGCGCCTTTGGACTGAAACCAGCGCCCCTTGAAATCGAATTCGCCGTCGGTGGTCCAGAGCTGGCGAACGAATTGCAGCCATTCGGTGGCGTATTCATAGCGCACATCGTGTTCGCGCCAGTCCGCGCCGAACATGTCGAACTCGTTCTTGAACCAGCCGCAGACAACATTGAAGCCAAACCGTCCGCCAGAGATGTGATCGATGGTGGCGCATTGCTTGGCCGCCGACACCGGGTGGATCAGGGGCACATGGGCGGTGGAAAAAATACAGCTATAGTCGGTGATGGCCGCGACCGCCGCCGCCCCTTCGCCGCCTCGCGGTCGAACGACAGGCCATCGTTGACTTCATAAAAATGATAGTGAGAGCCTACCTGCACGGGACGGTCGCCGGTGTTGGCGACCTCGATCTCGATGGTTTCGCGGCCTTCATTGAGGATGATGGCGCCGCTCGCGGGAAACACTTCGCCTGGGATCATCGTTGTCTCCTCAGCGGATCGGCTGGTGGACGGTCACCAGCTTGGTGCCGTCGGGAAAGGTCGCTTCCACCTGTATCTCGGGGATCATTTCAGGAATGCCTTCCATGACCTGATCGCGAGTCAGCACGCTTGCCCCGGCCTGCATGAGATCGGCCACCCGGCGGCCGTCACGGGCGCCTTCCACCACGAAATCCGTGATCAGCGCGATGGCTTCGGGGTGATTGAGTTTCACCCCCCGTTCGAGCCGCCGCCTGGCGACATTGGCCGCCATGGCAACCAGAAGCTTGTCCTTTTCTCTGGGGGTTAGTTGCATTCTTGTCTCCCTATTTTTCCCAAACTCGAACGTGATGCGTTTAGGTGATCAAGCCCCACCTCTCCCCAACCCTCTCCCCCCAATGGGGCGGAGAGGGAGTAAATGTAGATCTTGCCACAGTGTCCCCCTCCGCCCATTGGGGGGAGGGGCCAGGGGAGGTGGGCTTGCCTCGCCCGATAATACCTATACTCATCATGCTCTATGTCTCCCAGACCCGCGGCAGGCGGACAGGCAAATCCAGGACGGCAACGCGAAACGCGGACCAGAAGTTGGCAACCGCCCGTCGGGTCGCGGCGGCGTCAGAGCCCAGAAACCGCATGATCAACAATGAATCGAGGCAGGTTGCGGCGGCCATGCATCGATCATCCGGCGAGTCCCGCAAAATCTCTCTCACGTTGTCCAGATGGCGTCTTGCATTATCGGCGCGATAAACCAGGGTGCCCAGGGCAGCCGCCCCATCGAAGGACGAGGTCCGATTCATGGTCGCCTCAATGTCATCGGCAAGATGAAGGGCGTCCGCCCATATCAAACGGCCGCCCTCGGTTATGCGCCAGCTATCATAGAAAAAGCCCCGGGTGAATGTTTCGCCGCGCGCGCGGCGGCCAAACACGATCATTTCCCCGCACAACAGACGCGATCCCGGCTCTACCTCTATGTTTGTCGTGCGCCGCAGCCGGGCGCCGTCAAACAGGATCGTTTCCTGCGGCATCCATTCAAGGAGACTGTCGGCGCCGATTGTCAACTCAATGGCGATGCGGGAGTCCGGCCCGGCCGACCGGTAGATTTTCTCGGCCGCCTGCGTGGTGAACGTGGCAACGCTGTTGTCGCCGGCCTCAATCCGGAGGGCGATCCGGTCACCGCCGACGATACCGCCGGATGTGGTAACCACGATTCCTTCGAACGGCGAGCCGGAAGCGGGGCGCGGAAACAGAACACGGCACGGGTCGGACTGGTAGAGATCGCGCAGCCGCGTCCGGCCCCGGTCGGCGGCCACGGCAACCCGCGCCGCGCCATCCGACCAGCAGACAGGGCCACTATCCGGAACCAGATGCTCAGCCAGATACTCAGACCGTAAGATAGCGGCGCACATCGCTTTCCACCATGTCCCCTATCGCCCCGTCGAGGACCACTTCGCCCCGGTCGAGGACGGTGTAGCGATCGGCAAGATCACGGGCGAACTCGAAATATTGTTCGACCAGCACAATGGCCATATCGCCCCGTTTGGCCAGATGCTGGATAGCGCTTTCGATTTCGGCCACGGTATCGCGTCGCGCGCCTTCCGTCACCTGGGTACCTTCTTCGGCCAGTCGCCGGATGACACGCCGGATATCCTTGATGATAGAGGGCTGGATGCCTTCGGTCGGTTCATCCAGCAACAACAGGCGCGGGCGCATCACCAGCGCACGGCCGATGGCGAGCTGTTGCTGTTGACCGCCCGACAGATCGCCGCCGCGACGGTGCATCATTTCGGCCAGAACCGGGAAAAGTTCGAAAATTTCATTGGGGATGGTGCGGCGTGCCCTCGACAGGGCGGCAAAGCCGGTTTTCAGATTTTCTTCCACCGTCAGCATCGGAAAAATTTCGCGGCCTTGCGGCACCAGGGCAATGCCATGCGCCGCCCGTTCATAGGGCGCCATCGCCGTTACATCAAAGCCTTCCCATTCGATGCGGCCGCTGCTGACACGCTGATGACCGATAATCGCCCGCAGCAGGCTCGATTTGCCAACCCCGTTCCGGCCCAGCACGCAGCTCACCTGCCCCACCGGCGCCGACAGGGAGACGCGGCGCAACGCCTGGCTTGCCCCGTAGTAAAGATCGACATCGGTTACGGTCAGCATCCTCTATCTCCCCAGATAAACATCGATGACCTGCTGGTTGTTTTGCAGATAATCCAGCGATCCTTCGGCGAGAACCGACCCTTCATTGAGGACGGTCACCCGCGTGTTGAGCGAGCGGATGAATTCCATATCGTGTTCGACAACAACGACGGAACTGGTTTGCGATATTTCGCGAAGCAGCTCAGCCGTCTGTTCGGTTTCCGCATCGGTCATGCCGGCGACCGGTTCATCGACCAGCAGAAGATCCGGCTCCTGCGTCAGGAGCATGCCGATCTCAAGCCATTGTTTCTGACCATGGGATAACGCCCCGGCTATCCGGTCGCGCGCCTGTTGCAGGGCGATGATGCCCAGCACCTCATCGATCCGATCGCGTTGCGCACCCGACAGACGGAAGAATAGCGCCGCCATGGCGCGCCGGTCGGCTTTGAGCGCCAGTTCCAAATTTTCAAACACGGTGTGGTTCTCGAACACCGACGGTTTCTGGAATTTGCGCCCGATGCCGAGATTGGCGATGGCGGTTTCATCCAGCCGAGTCAGATCGGTGATCCCGGCGAAGACCACTTCGCCCTCGTCGGGCCGCGTCTTGCCGGTAATGATATCCATCATCGTCGTCTTGCCGGCCCCGTTGGGCCCGATGATGGCGCGCATTTCACCCCTTTCAACATAGAAACTCAGCCCGTTGAGCGCCTTGAAGCCATCGAACGTTACCGATACGCCGTCGAGGTAGAGGATCGGGGCGCTGCCGGCATCCATCTTGATATCAGCCATTGGCCGGCCCTTTCGCCGGTAGAGATTCCGCTTCGGCCTTGTTTCCGGCGGATCCGCGGAAGGACAGAAACCCCGAGAAGCTGCCGACGATCCCTTTCGGGAGAAACAGCGTTACGGCGACAAACAGGCCGCCCAAGACAAACAGCCAGGCCTCCGGCAGGGCGCCAGTGAAATAGGTCTTGCCGTAATTGACCAATACCGCCCCCAGCGCCGCACCATAGAGGGATCCGCGCCCGCCGATGGCCACCCAGATAACGATTTCGATCGAATTGGCCGGCGAAAATTCGCCCGGATTGATGATCCCCACCTGCGGCACATAGAGCGCACCGGCCAGACCGGCCAGCATGGACGACACAACGAAAACGAAAAGCTTGTAATGCTCGACCCGGTACCCGAGAAACCGGATCCTGTCTTCGGCGTCGCGGATTCCCACCAGAATTCGTCCCAGCTTAGACGAGACGATAAACCGGCAAATGACATAGCCCAGCGCCAGCGCCGCCACCGAGGCAACGAACAGGCATGTGCGCATCGCGGCTGACTGCAGATCGAAGCCGAGCAGATCCTTGAAGTCGGTCAGCCCGTTATTGCCGCCGAACCCCATGTCGTTACGAAAAAAAGCCAGCAGCAATGCATAGGTCATGGCCTGGCTGATGATGGAAAGATAAACGCCGGTGACGCGTGAGCGGAACGTGAGCCACCCGAACACATACCCAAGCGCGCCGGGCACCACGAACACCATCAGCGCGGCAAAGGCAAAACTATCGAAGCCGTACCAGGTCCAGGGCAATTCCTTCCAGTTCAGGAAAACCATGAAATCCGGCAGCTCAGGATGGCTGTAGACACCACGGGTTCCAATCTGGCGCATCAGATACATGCCCATGGCATAGCCCCCGAGCGCGAAGAACGCGCCATGCCCCAGGCTGAGAATGCCGCAAAATCCCCAGATCAAATCGACGCTGAGAGCGAGCAGCGCATAGCACAGATACTTGCCCATGAGGGCTACCACCCAGGTGGGAACATGCAAAGCAGAGCCCGTGGGGATCGCCAGATGAAGGACCGGCACCACGACGGCCAGCGCAACCAGAATGAGCAAAAAGATCTGCCCGCCACGGTCGTCATAAAAGCAGCCGAACAGACCGTTGGATCGCGTCCTGTTCATTGTTCGACCGCCCTGCCCTTGAGAGCGAACAGGCCGCGCGGGCGTTTCTGGATGAACAGGATCACGGCAATCAGAATAAAAATCTTGGCCAGAACCGCGCCGGACCATGCTTCCAGGAACTTGTTCGCCACCCCGAGCGTGAGAGCGCCTAACAGGGTGCCCAGCAGGTTTCCGACGCCGCCGAACACGACGACCATGAAGGAATCGACGATATAGGCCTGCCCCAGATTGGGACTGACATTGTCGATCTGGCTCAAGGCCACCCCGGCGATGCCGGCGATGCCCGAGCCCAGCCCGAACGTCATGGCGTCGACCCAGCCGGTCTTGATCCCCATGGCGCTCGCCATGCGCCGGTTCTGGGTGACCGCCCGCATTTGCAAACCGAAGGAGGTTTTTTTCAGGACCAGCGCCAGTACCGCGACGACCACAAGGCTGAAGACGATGATCCAGAGGCGGTTGTAGGTCAGCAGCGCACCCCCTTGCAGTTCGATGGCGCCTGTCATCCAGGTTGGGTTGCCGACTTCCTTGTTGGTCGGCCCGAAGATGGTGCGCACCATCTGCTGCAGAATCAGGCTCAATCCCCATGTCGCGAGCAGGGTTTCCAGCGGACGGCCATAGAGAAAGCGAATGATACCGCGTTCGATGGCGACGCCGAACGCACCGGCAACCAGAAAGGCCGCCGGCACCGCCACCGCAAGCGACAGATCGAACCCGCCGGGCCAATAGGTACGAAAGGCCTCCTGCACCACAAAGGTCGTGTAGGCGCCGAGCATGACCATTTCACCGTGCGCCATGTTGATGACCCCCATGACACCGAAGGTAATGGCAAGCCCGATGGCCGCGAGCAGCAGCACCGACGCGAGACTGACGCCCTGAACCCCTATTTCCCAAGTGACCCCAGTATTCCATGCCCCGAGAGCGTGGTTCTGTTATAAGAATCAATA
>JAQBTY010000038.1 GCA_027624735.1 Pseudomonadota bacterium
GCCGGGCTCGCCACCGACGCGGTCTGCTTTATCGCGGTCGGCGATACGCTGCAATCCACCTCCCATGACACTGTCTTCGCGGCCGGCGATATCGCCTCGATGGTCAATTATCCGCGGCCAAAATCGGGCGTCTTCGCGGTCCGGCAGGGCCCGCCCCTGGCAAAAAATCTACGCCGCGCCCTGCTCAGCCAGCCACTCAAGCCCTTTGCGCCGCAGAAACGATTCCTCGGCCTGATTTCAACCGGCGACAAATACGCCGTGGCCTCCCGCAGCAACTGGTCCTTCAAGGGCAAATATGTCTGGCGCTGGAAGGACTGGATCGACCAGCGTTTCATGCGGAAGTTCAATGAATTACCCGACATGGACGAGGACGTAAAATCCGACCTGCCGGCCGGGCTGGCGGGCGCCGATGTGATCAAGGAGATTTCAGCCATCGCCATGCGCTGCGGCGGCTGCGGCGCGAAAGTCGGCGCCACCGTGCTGGCGCGGGCGCTCAACGCCCTGACACCGGTGCCGCGCACGGACGTGCTGATCGGGCTGCATGAACCCGACGATGCGGCAGTGGTCGAAATCCCGCCGGGCAAGGTCATGGTTCACACGGTAGATTCGTTCCGCGCCATGATCGACGACCCCTATATCTTCGGCAAGATCGCCGCCAATCACAGCCTCGGCGATATCTACGCCATGGGCGGCGAGCCGCAGACCGCGCTCGCCATCGCCACCATCCCGTTCGGGCTCGAGGAAAAGGTCGAGGACACGCTGGGAAAGATGATGGCCGGCGCCATGGAGATCCTCAAGGATGCCGGTGCGGCGCTGGTCGGCGGCCATACCAGCGAGGGGGTGGAGCTGTCGCTGGGGTTCGCCATCAACGGGCTGATCGACCGCGACCAGGTCATGCGCAAGGGCGGGCTGAAACCCGGCGACAAAATTATCCTGACCAAGCCGGTCGGCACCGGCACCCTGTTCGCCGCCGACATGCGCCACAAGGCCAAGGGACGCTGGATCACCGCCGCGCTCGATTCCATGGTCCAGTCCAACCGCCAAGGCGCGGAATGTCTGGTGGCGCACGGCGCCCATGCCTGTACCGATGTCACCGGCTTCGGCCTGCTCGGCCATCTGGTGGAGATGGTCCGCGCATCGGAAGTCGACGTCACCCTCGATCTGGGCGCCATCCCGTTTCTCGACGGCGCCGAGGAAACCGTGCGCGAGGGCATCGTGAGCTCACTGCAGCCGCAGAACGTCCGGCTGCGCCGCGCCATCGCCAATCTGGAAGAAGCCGGCAAGGATCCGCGCTATCCGCTGATTTTCGACCCGCAAACATCCGGCGGGCTGCTGGCGTCCGTGCCGGCGGACAAGGCGGAAGGATGCATCGCGGCGCTGAAGAAGCTGGGCTATGAACGCAGCGCGGTCATCGGCGAGGTGAAAACCCAATCCGACGCGCTGGAGCCGGTGACGATTATTCTTTAGAGCACCACCGGTCCGGTTTGCGTAGTGAGATCGGCGTTCCGGCCGGGCCGGTCTCACACCGGCCCGTCAACGGTCGTTGAATGATAGTTCAACCAGCACCGATATCCTTCAGCAAGGTGCGCCATGCCGCGACTTCACGGGCAGGCCGGAACTTGGGTTGCAGTTTGCGGATCTGCCCACCCAGGCCCCTAAGAAAGGCCGGTTCGGTTTCGGCCCGATGCAGGAGCGCGGCCAGGGCCTTTTCATCCTCGACCTTGTAATAGCCGCCGTAATCCTCGCCCAGCAATCCAATATTACCGTCGATACGGGACGCCAGCACCGGCAGGCCGGCGGTGATGGCTTCTGAGACCACATTGGCGCCGCCTTCCATGACCGAGCTGATGACCATGGCCTGGCTGCGCCCGAACTGGCGCCGGACCTGCCAGCCGGGCACTTCTCCACGCCAGTCATAGCGCGGATTGCGGTTCATTTCGGCGCGCGCCTCCCGCGCCCAGTCCTCGGTGTGGGCCTGCCCCAGATGGACGATTTTGAGCTTCGAGCTTTCCGGCATCGACCGCGCCGCAAGAGCCGCCCGCAGCGAATCTTTTTCGCCGCGCAGATGCCCGACCACGCATACCTCAAAGTGCCGGCGCGCCGGATCGCGCGGTTTGGGCAGCGGCGGTGACGACTGATAGATCACCCGCAGTTTTTTGCCATATCGCCGGGGGATCGCCCGATGCACCAGATCATGCAGGCAGACGATCGCGGTGGCGTGGTCGAGCGACGCCAGAGTCGTTTCGGGATGGCTGTGCTGAAAGGCGTAGATATCGGTGCCCGCCAGCAGCACCACCAGCGGCCGGTCCGGGTGGGTCGCAGCGAACGCCGCGATGGAGGCCGCGCTGCGCCAGGCATGCACCGCCACCATCATGTCCGCGCCCTGCCCGTCATCGTCGAGCGACACATGGACCCGATGACCCAGATCGCGCAGAATGCGCGCCCAACGCACCGCGGTGGTTCGATTGCCGGCGCGCGATTGCCTGCCCGCCGGGGTTACCAGACTGATCTTCATGGACCCATCGATAAGCGCTGTTGTTCTGCCATGGGCTTCAATAGCATAATCCGCCGCGGACGCCATACGAGCGCCGCCTTGGCAGACTAAAGGATAGGGAAATGATCGATTGCTACAGCTGGCCGACGCCCAATGGCCATAAGGTTCATATCATGCTGGAAGAATGCGGCGTCGCGTATAACGCCATACCGGTCTGTATCGAGGCCGGCGATCAGTTCAAGCCGGAATTTCTGAAAATCAGCCCCAACAACAAGATACCGGCTATCGTCGATAACGATGCGCCGGGCGGCAAGCCTATCTCGGTGTTCGAGACCGGCGCCATTCTTTATTACCTGGCGACCAAGACAGGCAAGTTCCTGCCGTCGCTGGCCGATGATCCGGCGGCGCATCACAATGTGATGCAGTGGCTGATGTTCCAGATGGGCGGGATCGGCCCCATGTTCGGTCAGGCCCGCCATTTCCGCGCCTATGCGCTGGAGCGGTTCGACCAGGACAAGGTCCAGTACGGCATCGACCGCTACACCAACGAGACCAAGCGGCTTTATGGCGTAATGGACCGGCATCTGGCCGACAACGAATATTTCGCCGGTGATTATTCCATCGCCGACATCGCCATTTTCCCGTGGTGCCGCCAGCCCGAGCGGCGCGGCGTCGATCAGGACGACTTCCCCAACCACAAGCGCTGGGTGGAGACCGTCGCGGCCCGGCCCGGTGTCCAGCGCGGCGTCGAGGTATTGTCGGAAAATACCCGTCAGGGCGGCCATACCAAGGAAGCGTGGGACATCATGTTCGGTGACAAGCAATATCAGAAAAACTGACCCCGAAACACGACCGAAAACCGGTTGCCCCAATTAGATTGACGTAAATGACGGACACACAGAGCGAGGCGGTGACCGATCGCCAACGGCTGATCATCCTGATCGGCTCGGTGACGCTGCTCCTCATCAGCGCCGGCGGCATGTATCTGGTGGTGGTCTCGCTCAAGGATATGGCGATGGAATTCGGCTGGCCGCGCGCCGTGCCGAGCTTTGCCTTTTCGCTGCAATTCATCGGCTCGGGCTTTGGCGGCATCGTCATGGGCTATGTGCTGGACAGATACGGGTTCGGTGTCCCGGCTTTGGTCGGCACCCTGATGGTCAGTTCGGGCGCCATCCTGGTCAGCTACATCGATTCCGCGTGGCAGCTTTATCTGATCTACGGCTTCATGTTCGGCCTGTCGGGTCAGGGCAGCCTGGCGGCGCCGGCGCTCGCCAATATCGGACGCTGGTACGACCAGCGGCGCGGCATGGCGGTGGGCATTGCCTCCAGCGGTCAGGCTTTGGCCGGCATCGTCTGGCCGCCGGTGCTGGGCGCCGTCCTTCTGGCTGTCGGCTGGCGCGACATGTTTTTCTGGTTTGGCGTGTTCGCTATTTGCTCCATGCTGCCGATCTGCTGGGTCGTACGCAAGAAACCGCCGGCCTACGTGCCGCCCGACCCGGGCGCCGCGGGAAAGCACACGGACGCCAACGCCACCGCGGCGCGCGCGCAGGCGCCGCTCACCACGCCGCAGATTCAGTGGGGGCTGTGCGCCGCCATCATCGGCTGCTGTGTCGCCATGGCGCTGCCGCTCGGTCATCTGCTGTCCCACGTCACCGATCTGGGCCATCCGGTGCAGGATGGGGCAACGGTGCTGGCGGTCATGCTGACGGCGGCCTTCGTCAGCCGCGCCGCCATTCTCGGCTTCCTGTCCGACAGGCTGGGCGCGTTGCGCGCCATGTTTATCTTTTCCATCGTGCAGGCCTCCATGCTGGCCATGTTCACGGTGGTGACCTCGCTCTGGGCGCTTTATGTGGTCGCGGTGCTGTGCGGCCTCGGCTATGGCGGGCTGTTCCCGATCTATGCCGTGGCGACGCGCGAGCATTTGCCTATCCACGAGGTGGGCAAGCGCACCGGCATCGTCTTCCTGTTCGGCGCCGTCGCCATGGGGTTCGGCAGCTGGATGGGCGGCTATCTGTTCGATCTGACGGGCTCCTACACCCTGCCCTTCCTGATCGGCGTCGCCATCAACGCCACCAACCTGGTCATCGTCGCCCTCCTCATCCTTCGCATGCGCCCACCGATGCCTTTTCGGTTGAAGAGCGTGTGATTTCATCTTCCTACCCTCCCTTGGTCTTTGGTTCGTTTTGTATCAGGATAGGCGCTGGGTAATTCAGAATATCGTCGCGGCCTGATTGACTGGCCAAAAGACGACCGAAAAATGATAGGGGAGGAATTATGGGCCAGTTTGCTATTGGACAATCGGTACCGCGGACGGAAGATCCGAGGCTGTTGCGCGGCGAAGGGCAGTATGTGGATGACATCCATCTGCCGAACGAGGCCCACACCTGTTTCCTGCGCTCGCCCCACGCCCATGCCAGGATCACCCATTTCAACTGCGATGCGGCGCGTGCCATGCCCGGCGTGGTCATTGTCCTGACGGGAGACGATTGGGCGGCCACCGGCTATGGCCAGCATCCGGCCAGCCATCCGCGCATCCAGCGTGACGGCTCGCCGCTGTTTTATCCGCCGCGCCCGGCGCTGGTCACCGGCAAGGTCATGGTGGTCGGCGACCCCATCGCCATGGTGGTGGCGGAGACCTTTTACCAGGCGCGCGACGCGGTCGAGGCCATCGAGATCGAATACAAATCCCTGCCGGTCAACGTAATCGCGTCGGATTACAACAAGCCCGGCGCGCCGGTGCTGCGCCAGGATTGCCCCAGCAATGAGAGCTTCTTCTATACCGCTGGCGACAAAGAAGCCGTGGAAGCCGCCATCGCTTCGGCCGCCCATGTGACGCATTACCACACGGTGATCAACCGGATCACCGCCAACACCATGGAACCCCGTGTCTGCATCGGCGATTACGACTCAGCCGAGGACCGCTATACGCTCTATGGCGGCACCCAGCGCCCGTTTCAGCTGCGCCAGCAAATGGCGCAGCACATCTTCGGCATCCGTGAGACCCAGCTACGGGTAATCGGCTCCGATGTGGGCGGCAGCTTTGGCATGAAAAGCGGCCAGTTTCCGGAATACCGGCTCGTGCTGTGGGCCTCTAAACTGATCGGCCGGCCGGTGCGCTGGCTGTCGGACCGCAGCGAAGGCCACGCCACGGATTATCATGACCGCGACCAGACCACCGACGCGACACTGGCGCTGGATGAAAATGGTACTTTCCTG
This sequence comes from Pseudomonadota bacterium, assembly GCA_027624735.1. Lineage (GTDB taxonomy): Bacteria > Pseudomonadota > Alphaproteobacteria > MPNO01 > UBA2964 > JAQBTY01. The sequence continues at coordinate 5,711 of JAQBTY010000038.1, forward strand.
GCGCTCAAGGTCTCGAACGTCTGCGGTATCGGCGCCTATATGGAATCAAGCAGCACCATCTCGCCCGCGGGCCACCTGGGCGGGCTCGCCGGGACCTATAAGACGCCGCTGATCTATGCCGAATCGGCCGCCGTCTTCACCAATACGTCGAGCAACGGCCCGTTTCGGGGGTCCGGCAGGCCCGAAGCGGCCTATGTGCTGGAGCGCATCATCGACAACGCGGCGCGCGAGATGGGGATCGACCGGGCTGAAATCCGCCGGCGCAACATCGTCCCGCCCGACGCCATGCCGTTCAAGACCGGGCTTCTGTTCACGCTGGATTGCGGCGAGTTCGGCGAAAACATGGAGCAGACGCTCGCTATGTCGGACTACAAAGCGTTCGAAGACCGCCGCGCCGAAGCCGCCGCACGCGGCAAGCTGCGCGGTCTCGGCATCGCCAACTTCATCGAACAGACCGCCCAACTCGATGGTGAGACCGTGGCGATCCAGTTCGACACCTCCGGCACGGTGACCGTGCTGGCGGGCTCGATCTCACATGGCCAGGGTCACGACGCCATGTACAAGATCGTGGTGTGCGATAGTCTGGGCATCGATTCCGACGACATCAGGGTAGCCTCGGGCGACACGGATCTGCTGCCGTTCGGCGGCGGCACCTATGCCTCGCGCACCGCGATACTCGGCTCATCGGCCGCCAAGCGGGCCGCCGACAAGATCATCGAAAAAGGCAAGAAACTCGCCGCCCATATGTTGGAAGCGGCGGAAGACGACATCGAATTCGACCACGGCCACTTCAGGGTTGCCGGCACCGACCGGGAGGTCGCGCTGAAGGAGGTCGCCAAGACATCCTACAAGCCCAACAGCCTGCCGCCCGACATGGAGATCGGGCTGTTCGCCACCGACACCTTCGTCCCCGGCACGCCCGTGTTCCCCAATGGCTGCCATGTGGTCGAGGTGGAGATCGATCCGGAGACCGGCAAGACCGAGATTCTGCGCTATTCGGTGGTCGACGACGTGGGAACGGTCATCAACAAGCTGACGCTCGAAGGCCAGATTCACGGCGGCATCGGCCAGGCGGTCGGCCAGGCCCTGACCGAGCAGATCGTCTATGACAAGGAAAGCGGTCAGCTCATCACCGGTTCGTTCCTCGATTACGGCATGCCGCGGGCCGACGATTCGTGCAGCTACGACCTTGGCAACAACCCGGTGCCCACCAAGCTCAACCCGATCGGCGCCAAGGGCGCCGGAGAAGCCGGCAACGTGGGCGGTCTCGGCGCCATCATGAACGCCATCGTCGACGCCCTGTCACCGCTCGGCATCACCAACATCGACATGCCCGCCACCCCCACCAAGGTGTGGCATGCGATTAGGGACGCGAAGAAAAACGCAGCGGCTTAAGGGAAACCTCCCAGCCGGACCGCAAACCCCAGCCAATAAAGAGGATTACAGGCGGAAATTCGCCGCCGCTACAGGGAGAAGAGAATGTCCAGGATCGTTGCTTCCGTTTTGTCGGGTCTGATATGCGCCGCCGCCGCGTTGCCCGTCGCGGCACAGGCCGAGAGCGCCGCTGAGTTCTATGGCAAGAACGATGTGTCCCTGGTGATCGGCTACAACCCGGGCGGCACCTATGACGTCTATGCGCGGATGGCGGCCAAGTACATGCAAAAGCACATCCCGGGCCGGCCCGCCATTGTCCCCAAGAATATCCCGGGCGTCGGCGGTATCAAGGCGGCGAACTACCTCTACAAACAGGGGCTGCGCGACGGCTCCATGATCGGCGTCATCAGCCAGAACGTCGCCCTGCACCAGGTGCTGAAGCATCGTGCGGTGCGCTACGACGCCCGCAAGTTCAACTGGATCGGGCGCATGACCAGCGCTGTCGAGGCGACCATCGTCTGGCACACTGTCCCGGTGAAGACCCTCGCGGATGCACGCAAACGACAGGTGGTCCTTGCAGCAACTTCCGCGAAAAGCTCGACCGATACCAACCCGCGGCTGATGAACGCCTTCGCCGGGACGAAGTTCAAAATCGTGCTCGGTTACAAGGGCACTAACGGCTCGATATTGGCGATGGAGCGCGGCGAGGTCGAAGGCGCGCCCGCCGTGATACAGAATTTGGTGATCCAGAAGCCGGACTGGATCAGGGACAAGAGAATCGCCGTGCTGGTGCAGTATTCGCTAAAGCGACATCCGGCATTCCCCGACGCGCCCGCGATGGTCGAATTCGGCGACACGCCGGAGGACAAGGAGATCCTGAGCCTCTACGGCAGTACGGCCGAGGTTGGCCGCGGCCTGATGGCGCCGCCGGGCGTGTCGCACGACCGCATGGAAGTGCTGCGCAAGGCCTTCGATGCGATGCTGAAGGACCCGGATTTTCTGGCCGAGATGGGGCAGCGCAAGATGGAGCTCGACCCACTGACAGGAAACCAGGTTCAGGCCCTGATCACGAAGACCCTCGCGATTTCTCCAGGCGCGGCAAAGCGCGCGGCGGAGGCGCGGAACTAGAGCAGCCGGTTCGGTATGATAACTTACGCCCCCACCGCCTCGCGGTAGGGCGGTTCGCCTTCGAGCACGGGGTATTCGTCCTCCACCGTCAGGCGGCGGAGCATGCGGCGTTCTTCGGGCGGGAAATCGGTGCGGGCATGGACGCTGCAGCGGTTGTCCCACATGAGAAGATCGCCCGGCACCCAGGGATGTTCGTAGATGAATTTCGTATTGCGCTGGTGCTGGAACAGATACTCCAGCAGTTCATCGCTTTCCTTTACCGGCAGCCCGACGATTTCCTCGGTCATCAGCTCGCTGACATAGAGCGCGGATTTCCCGGTCGTCGGATGTTTGCGAAAGATCGGATGGGCGTAGTACGGAAAATTCTCGCGGTCGTACTTGTCCTTGTCCTTGATGGTGGTGCCGTATTCATAGACCTGCATGCCCTTACGGCCCGCGAGCCGCCGCTTGACGTCCTCGGGCAGGGTTTCGGCGGCGGTGTAGGAGTTGGAAAACAGCGTGTGACCGCCCCAGGAGGGGATCTCTATCGCATAGAGGATCGTCGCCATGGCCGGGCGCTCGAAATAGGGCGTGTCGGAATGGAACATCATTTCGCCATCGGGCAGCGATCCGATGGGAACGCCATTTTTGCGGATGTTGCTGACCAGCATCACGTCGGGTCCGTATTCAGCCGCTTCGGGCGGTTTTGGGCCAGGACGCGTCCGGGTTCCAATGGGACCGAGTTTTTCGGCAAAGGCCCGCTGCTGCTCGATGGAAATATCCTGATCACGGAACAGGACGATCTGGTGCCCGTGCCAGGCATCCAGGATCGCAGCCACGGTTTCGCCGTCCAACTCCTGGCGCAGATCGATACCGCGGATTTCGGCACCGATGGCATCTGACAAACGATTGATCTCGATCTTGCTCATCTTTTCCACCGACTTGTTTTGCCAACCATGGAACGGTTTACACCGAGTATTCTATCGGTTCCCGGAACGGGATGTCACGCAAATGCGGTCCATTTTATTAGGCGCGGATGTGGGTTCAAACCGTATCTAACCGGCGCTATAAAAGCTACAGTAACGGAAAGCAGTTGGGGGGACCTGCGATGGAGTACAGAAGATTCGGCAATTGCGGTGTTGAGGTTTCACGCATGGGGCTGGGATGCTACAGCATGTCGGGGGCCTATGGCGCCGCCGACGATGCGGAATCCATTGCCACCATCCATCGCGCCATCGAGCGCGGCGTAACCCTGCTCGATACCTCCGCCAGCTATGGCCAGGGCCACAATCACACCCTGATCGGCAAGGCCATAAAGGACCGGCGGGACAAGGTCTTTATCCATTCCAAAACCGGCACCATCCGCAGCCGCGAAATGGGCAGCGTCGCCGAAGGCAGCGGCACGCCGGAACGGCTGCGCGAGATTTGCGACCTCAGCCTGAAGAACCTCGGGATAAAGACCCTCGATGTGATGACCATGTCGCGCGTCGATCCCACGGTCCCGATCGAGGAATCGGTGGGCGCCATGGGACGGCTTGTGGACGATGGGAAAATCCGTTTCATCGGGCTCTCGGAGGCGGCGTCGGCGACCGTCCGCCATGGCTTTGGCACAAGGACGCTCACCTCCCTGCAATATGAATATTCCCTGTGGACCCGCGATCCGGAGGATGACCACCTGGTCACGTGCCGCGAACTGGATATGGCGCTGATGGCCTACGCGCCGCTGGGGTACGGTTTCCTGACCGGCACGGTGAATAAAGCCGGCGCCCAGTCGGACGCGGATACGCGTCAGAAATTCCCGCGCTTCACCGAAGACCATTTCGCGGCAAACCGCCAGCGTGTGACGCAGCTGGAGGCGCTCGGCCGGGACAAGGGGGCGACGGCGGCGCAGATCTGTCTTGCCTGGCTGCTGGCGCAGGGCGATGACGTATTTCCCATTCCGGGCTGCAAAAGCCGCCGCCATCTGGACGAAAATCTGGACGCGATGGACATCGCGCTGACGCCGGAAGATCTGTCCTTTCTGGATTTGGTCTTTCCCAAAGGGTCTGCCTCGGGCGACCGTTACCCACCGGACGGCATGCAACGGGTAAACCGCTAGGTGACGATAGTTTTGATGGAAACAACCCCCACCTCACCCCAGCCCTCTCCCCCCCAGCGGGGCGGAGAGGGAGTTCGCTCAACGCGTGAAACTGCTTCCCCCCTCCGCCCTTCAGGGGGGAGGGGACGGGGGAGGTGGGTGTTCGCCATATGAGCCTACCTATAAGAATTTTGCTCCAAGAATGACCGCACCCACGGCGGATGCCGGCGACCGAAAGGCGCCGTGGAGCGATTTGTTTCGCGACGGCCGCACGCCGTTTTCCATCCTGGTGCTCATGGGGGTCTGTCTGCATGCGCTGCAGATCCTGGTCACCGCCATCATCATGCCCACCATCGTCGCCGATATCGGCGGGGCGGCTTATTACACCTGGCCGGCCATGCTCTATACCATCGGCTCCATTGTCGGCGCCGCCAGCGTCGGGCCGCTGTGGAACAGGTTTGGCCCGCGCAAAGCCTATGCGCTGAGCAGCCTGGTCTTTTTGCTGGCCACAATTGCCAGCGCGCTTGCCCCCCACATGGGGTGGCTGATCGCGGCGCGCGGCGTACAAGGCATCGCCGGCGGGCTGGTGATCGGCGGCGGCATGGCGCTGATTATCGGGCTGTTCGACGACCGGCTGCGAACCCGGATCCTCGCCATGTACCAGGGGACCTGGATGATCGCCTGGATGCTGGGGCCGGTAGTGGGCGGCCTGTTCGCGGAAATCGGCTGGTGGCGCGGATCGTTCTGGGCCTTGACGCCTTTCGTCCTCGGGTTTGTCATCACCGCCTGGATAACCCTGCCTGACCAGTTGGAGAACCAGGCCCAGACCGAAGCCAAGCCGTTCCCCGTGCTGCGCCTCGCCATTCTGACGTCGGGCGTGTTCTGTATCGCGCTGGCCGGTCCCATAGAAGACACATTGCAGCGGACAAGCCTGATCGGCGCCGGCCTTGCCCTGCTGATTTTCACCTTCCGGCTTGACCGCGCGGCCGCGAACCGGCTGTATCCGAAAGCGGCTTTTTCATTCCGCTCGGCGGTCGGGCTCGCCTTCTGGATCATTCTGCTCATCGGGCTGACGCAGACGACGATCCAGATTTTCCTGCCGCTCCTGTTGCAGGTGGTCCATCATGTGTCGCCCATCTTCATCAGCTATATCGCCATGGTCATGTCGCTCGGCTGGACGGTTGGCACTTTCGCCGTATCGAGCTGGACAGGCGCGCGCGAACGGCTGGCGTTGGGACTTGGCCCGCTGATCATGATGGCCGGGCTTACGGTTGTTATCTTGACCGCCCAGCTACCGCTGCTGGCCGTCCTCACCGCCGCTACCTTCGTCATAGGGTTTGGCGTCGGAATCCACAACGTGCATCTGCTGTCGCGCACCATGGAAGCGGCGGAACCCGGCGATGAGCGGGTCACCGCTTCGGCGATCCCCTCGCTGCGGTCGCTCGGGACGGCGCTGGGTGCCGCGGTCGCCGGCGTTCTGTCCACCATCGCCGGTCTGGGCGACGCCACCACGGCCGCCACCGTCGGCCCGGCGGTCGCGTTTGTTTACAGCGCCAACATGGTGCCAGTGGCCGCCGCCGCGATCTTCATGATTATGTTGCTGCGCCGAGGCGCCGCGCGCTGACGACGTATAGCGGATCGGACTCGCCGGCATTGGGCGACAGATTGGTCAGTTCGGGTTCTTCGAAACCGCCGGATTCGACAAAATAATACTCCACCAGCCGGGCGTGGTCCCGATCGTCCATGGCGCGCCAGATGGCCACCGCCTTGGTCGGAAAGCAGCGGTTGGAAAACGACGCCGCGCAGACCGACCCGGGTTTCAACACCCGCGCGATTTCGCCGAACACCTGGATCGGGTGGATCAGATATTGCACCGAGACGTTGATGATGCAGGCATCAAATTCGCTGTCGGCGAACGGCAGGGTCGGGTTCTCCGTCAAATCGTGGACCAGATGATCGCTGAGCCGCGGATTGGCATCGAGCTCCACCTTGTTCATGCCGAGACCGCACACCCGCGAATACTCGATATCGGTGGGCAGGTGGGATACGCAGCTCGACATCAGATCGAGGATCGCGCCGCCCCTGGGCAACGCCACATGATAGAACAGCGCCAGCGCTTCGCAGGCCGGCTCGTCGATATGTTTGACCAGGCGCGGTTCGGCATAGAACAGCGTATCGTCGGAATCGTCGATCCGTTCGAAATGCTCCGATTGCAGTTTTCCGTCAGCCATTTATTCGCTCGACCCTGTCGGTTCGCGCAAGCCCGCAAGTTTTTCGCCGGTCTCGAAATACCGCCCGGTCACCGCCATAAGCGCTTCCTCCGCATTCTCCGCGGTCCATTGGCTCAGCGGATAGCCGTACCACGGGCTTTGCAGATCAAGCGCCGGCAGACCCAGCCTGTCCCACCGCGCCTTTGCCTGTTCCATGAAATCCTGGCGCGGCAGAGAGACCGGCAGATAGGGATGTTCGCGGACCGCGTTGATCAGCAGCGCCGAGGCGCCGGCGCCGTCCGGGTAAGCGGAATCGGGCGATGGGGTGACCGACGGGTCGAGCCGCGGCACCTTGCCCCGGATAATTTCCATGTCGCGATGGGGCTGGGTTGAATAGGACAGCGCCCACAGGATGGCATCCATGGAATCCGGATCGACATCGGAATCCACCGCGATAAAGATCTTGCCGAGCGAGGCGTCGAACGCGGCGGCGGCGCGCAAGGCCTGCCATGGCTGACCCAGCTCCGGCCTGTCGAGCTGGATGACGAACAGCATGTTGCAGCTTGCCATTTCATGGCACGCCACCTTTGTCACCGACGGGATATTGCACGCGCCCTTCAGATGGTTGAGGTAGATAGCGTCGAACGCCACCTTGCGCATGACGCTGCTTTCGCTCGGCGGGAATTCGCTGATGATGCCCTGATAGATCGGTTGGCGGCGATGGGTGATCGCCTTGACCTCCAGCACCTTTTCCATCTTGCGCGGACCGAGATACCCGCTGGCCTCGCCAAACGGCGCTTCGGGTTCGAGGAAATCGGTGCGGATCTGGCCTTCGATCACGATCTCGGCGCGCGCCGGCACCAGGACGTCCACCGTTTCCGCCGGCACCACGTCGATGGCGGCGCCGTTCAGCGCGCCGGCGATGCCGTATTCATCGACACCGTAGGGAACCTTGCTGGCGGCGGCCAGCAGCAGCGTCGGCGGCCCACCGATAAAGACCGCCACATCCAGATGCTTCCCCATGCGCCGCGCCTTTTCCCACTGGATGGCGAGATGCTGGGTCGACACATCGGTGGCGCAGCCGATGCGGTCCGGCGCCTTGATCATGCCGCGATAGATACCGAGATTATAGGCGCCGGTTTCGGGATCGCGGGTCACCCAGACACCGGCGGTGATGAAGGGCGCCGGGTCGAAGCCGGGGGTGGAGATCAGATGCGGAAAGCGGTCGATGCCGTCGCCGAGACCCGGCCCTGTAAGGATGACTTCCTTGATAGGCGCGTCTTCGCGCTTCACGGGGTTGGGTTTGATGTGATTGCCATGCGCGCCGGCCCATTTGGCGCGAATGCCGTCCTCATCGGTGCCCATGGCGGCGGCGTAAACCGCGCGCGAACACCCCAATGATCCCAGCAAAACGCTGCCGTCATAGTCGCGGCCGCGCGCATCGGTGACGCTGCGAAACCAGAACGCCTTGCGTTTATTTTCGGCCAGGCCGCGAAACTGCAGCCGCACCAGCGGTACCAGCTCGGTATCCTTGCTGATGGTTTCGTCGATCACCTGCAACAGATCGCGACGGGTCAGCTCCTCGATATAGTCGCGCACATCCTGATACGGCATTTTTCTTCCCGCTTATGCATCAAGCGGGCGATCTTAATGATGGGGACTAAGGGCTGCTACCCTTAAAGATTTATTTGAGACGGCACCGGCCGTTCGAAAATACGTTAATCAACCGCGGCTTCGGCGATCTGATCGGCGGGCTCCGGGACCGGAAAGACGGGATAGAGGCCCTGTGTCACGCCGAGTTGCTGGACCAGGGCGAGCACACTGTCAATATGGGGCGTCTCCCTATCCACCATGCGGCCCATCTCCTGAACCGCAGTGAGCAGCGCATCGATCTCCATGGCGCGGCCTTTCTCAAGATCCTGCAGCATGGACGTCCGGTGCGGCCCGACGCTGGCGGCGCCATTGATGCGGCGTTCCACATCGACCCGGAAATGAACGCCGAGCCTGACCGCGATGTGCTGGGCTTCCATCATCATGGCGCGCGACAAGGTGCGCGTGCCGGGCTCTGTCGCGATCACATCGAGGGTCGCGCGGGTAAGCGCGCTGATCGGGTTGAAACAAAGGTTCCCCCAGAGCTTGAGCCAGATTTCGTTGCGGATATGGGGCAGCACCGGCGCTTTCAGGCCCGCCGCCTGCATCGCCTCGCTCAGCTTTTCGCAGCGCGGCGTGGACTCCCCGGAAGGCTCACCCAGCGCGAATTTATTGCCATAGTAATGTTTGATCACACCCGGTTCGGTAATCTCGGTCGCCGGATAGACCACGCAGCCGATAGCCCGCTCAGGGCCGATCATTTTCCATTGCCGGTCGTCGGGATCGACACTGGCCAGGCGCAGATCGCGATACTGGCTGTCGAGATTATGAAAATACCACCACGGCACGCCGTTCTGACAGGTGACGACGGCGGTCTTGGGACCCAGCAGGCACGTCATTTTATCCGCCGATTCCCAGCCCTGATGGGATTTCAGCGCCACGATCACGTAATCCTGCGGCCCCAGTTGCTCGGGGTTGCTGGTCGCGGTCAGGGACGCCACATGTTCTTCGCCCCCTATTTGCAGCTTGAGACCGTGTTCCTTGATGGCCGCCAGATGCGGACCGCGGGCGATCAGGGAGATGTCGAGGCCGGGGACACGGGACAGTTCAACACCCAGATACCCGCCGATCGCGCCGGCGCCATAGATACAGATTTTCATTGTGTTGCCCGTGTAGCTGCTTCTGGACAGAGAGACGCAGAATGGCGGGCAACTGTAAGCGGATCGTTAACCGGCCGGATTATCGCGCCTGGATGCGCGCCAGAGCGTAGGAGCTGGCAAAAATGATCAGCGACCCGGCCCAGGTAAAGATATCGCCGGTCTCGCCAAACAGCAGGAAGGCCGCCAGCGCCGCCAGGGGCAAACGCAGAAAATCGAACGGCAGCATGGCGCTGGCATCGGCCAGGGACAAGGCGCGGGCAAAGGCATAGACCGACAACGTGCCGCAGAGCCCGATCCCCACCATGCGGAGCGCATCCAGCCAGTCCGGGGTCACCCAGAAAATCAGCGCCGGAACGAACGAGATCGGCAGCATGATCACATTGAAATAAATCACCGATTGCTGCGGCGTATCGGTGGTCATCAGGCTTTTCACGCAGACATTGGTGCAGGCATAGCAAATGGCCGAACCCAGCACCGCCAGGGTGGCGATCCCGATTTCCGTGAAGCCCGGCCGGACGATAATCAGCAAACCAATCAGGCCAAAGAGAACCGCCCGCCACCGCGCCGGCCCGATGGCTTCCTTCAGCACCAGCCCGGCCAGAACGACGGCAAACAGCGGCTGGGTGAAACTCAGCGCGGTGACATCGGGCAGCGGCAACCGGCTGACCCCATAAAACAGGCCGAGAATCCCGAGACAGGCGAAAGCCGAGCGCAGGCAATGCAGCCCGATACGGCTGGTTTTCAGCGCTCCGATACCGCTCCGCAACACCGGCGGCATCAGGATGGACACGGCAACGACATTACGCGCGAACAAAAGCTGGAACGCCGAGTAATCCGCCGACAGCTCCCGCACCAGAACCGTCATCACCGTCCAGCACGCCCCGGCGCAGATCATCCACATCATGCCACGCAGATTGGCCGATTGCGGCACGAATTGAGGGGGGATGATTGAGATGGTGCGACGCTCGATGAGGGGAGAAACGGGAACCCATTGAACGCCTTATTACGCCACCACACAATTAGCCGATTTCGTTGCCGTTGACTTCAATTGTCATCCCGGCCAAGCGAAGCGCGAGCCGGGACCCATACCATCCGCCGAATGGGTCCCGGATCAGGTCCGGGATGACACCGGTTTAGGGGCCGGGGCGAGAAGGCACAAATAGACGCCCGTCGGGAACGCTCTATAATCAGCCGCAACAACGAAGGGGACGTCTTAAACATGGCCACCGTTAAACTTCGCGTGAACGGGAAATTTCACGAGATCGACGCCGACCCCGCGACGCCGCTGATCTTCGCGTTGCGCGACCGTTTCCGGCTGGTTGGCGCCAAGCTCGGCTGCGGGCTGGAACAGTGCGGCGCCTGCGCGGTGCTGGTGGACGGCGAGGCGGTGCTGAGCTGCGTGCGCGCGGTCTCCGAATTCGAGAACAGCCATATCGTCACCATCGAAGGTCTGGCCGAGAACGGAAAGCTGAGCGACATCCAGCAGGCCTTCCTGGACGAAGGCGCCGCCCAGTGCGGCTACTGCACCGCCGGCATCGTGATCGCCGCCACCGCATTACTGGGAAAAAACAAAAAACCCAGCAAGGCGGAGATCGCCGACACGCTGAAGGATCATCTGTGCCGCTGCGGTTCGCACGCCCGCGTGCTGGCCGCCATCGCCCGCGTGATTGGGGAGGACGCAGGCAATGGCCGATAATCCCAGCATCACCAAGCATCCTAGCCTCGACCAATGGGTTTCCATTGGAACCGACGGGCGCATATCCATTCGCACGGGCAAGGTCGATATCGGCCAGCGCATTTCCACCGCGCTGGCCCTGATCGCGGCGGAAGAGCTCGATGTAAATTTCAGCCGCATCCATGTGGCGCGCGCCGAAACCGGAATCGCCCCCGATGAGGGCATCACGTCGGGCAGCAATTCCATGGAGGAATCGGGCAACGCCGTTCGCGTCGCCGCCGCCACCGCGCGCCGCCATCTTTTGGAGCTGGCCGCAGAGTCTTTGGGCGTGCCGACGGATACGCTGGACATCGATGACGGCATCGTTGCCGCACGCGGCACCAACCGCTCTGTCTCCTACACCGATCTGATGGGCGGCAAAAATTTCGATATACCGGTCGATCCCCATATCGCCGTCAAAGCGCCGGCTGATTACGGCACCATCGGCAAACCCGTGGTGGCGCGGGGCCTGGAAAACATCGTCACCGGTAAGGCCCATTTCGTCCATGACATGACCATGCAAGGCATGGTGCATGCCAGGGTGGTCCGCCCGCCCCATTATCACGCGCGGCTGCGGTTCCTCGACGGCGCGGTCGTCGAGCGGCTGAGCATCGACGGGATCACCGTGGTCCGCGACGGCAGCTTTCTGGCCGTTGCCGGAAGCGATGAATATGCGGCGATCAAAGCGGTTGAGCGCCTTAACAACGCGGCCGATTGGGACAAAGGCAACGGGCTTGAGGCCCAGGACATCTTTGAACGGCTGCGCACCAACGCGCGGGAAAGCCTGCCCGTGGTCGACGGCTCGCCCCGGAAGGAACCGGTGCCGCCGCTTGCCGACCCACCGGCCAGCGCCGCCCATACGGTGCAGGCGATTTACGACAAACCCTACATCATGCATGGCTCCATCGGGCCTTCAGCGGCGGTGGCGCTGATGGAAGACGGCATACTCACCATCTGGAGCCACAGCCAGGGCATCTATGTGCTGCGGGCGGCGCTCGCCGAAGCGCTGGGGCTGGATATCGACAAGGTGCGCATCATCCATGTGCCGGGGGCCGGCTGTTACGGCCATAACGGCGCCGATGACGTGGCGCTGGACGCCGCCCTGGTGGCGCGCGCCCTGCCCGGCACGCCGGTACTGCTGAAATGGACCCGCGTGGACGAACATGCGTGGGAGCCCTATGGCTCCGCCATGGTGCTGTCACTGCAAGGGAGCGTGGATGCGGCCGGCAAGGTGGTGGCCTGGTCCCACGAATCCTACAGCGACACCTTCGGCATGCGGCCGCGCGCCGGCGATGGCGGGGCCGGTCCCGCCCGCCTGCTGGCCACCCGCTTTTTGGCCGAGCCGGTCGCGCCGTTTTACCCCAGTCCGACCATGGGGCGCCATGCCGGCATCCACCGCAATCTCGACCCGATCTATGAGTTCCCCAATAAGAGACTGGTGAAAAATCTGGTGCGCGATCTGCCATTGCGCACGTCGGCGCTGCGCACCTTGGGTGCGTTCGGCAATGTGTTCGCCATCGAATCGTTCGTGGATGAGCTGGCCGACGCCGCCGATGTGGACGCCCTCGCCTTCCGCCTCGACCATCTGAGCGACCCGCGCGCCAGAGAAGTGCTGCAGGCCGCCGCCGACAAGATCGGCTGGGGCAGGACCGATCTCGCGCCCGGCTTTGGTCAGGGCATCGCCTTTGCCCAATACAAGAACATCCAGTGTTACGCCGCGGTGGCGGTGGAACTGGAGGTCACCGACGCGGCGGAGGTCAAGCTGCACCGCGTCGCCGTCGCGGCGGATTCCGGCCAGGTGGTCGATGCGGCCGGGCTGACCGCGCAGATGGAGGGCGGCTTTTTACAGGCCGCGAGCTGGACCCTGTATGAAGCCGTCACCTTCGACCGCGACGGCATCACCAGCCGCGACTGGGACACATATCCGATCCTGCGGTTCGACAATATCCCCGCCATCGACACCATCCTGATGGACCGCCCCGGCGAACCCTACCGCGGCGCCGGCGAAGCCGCCGCCGGCCCGACAGCCGGCGCCATCGCCAACGCCATCCACCGCGCCACAGGATTACGGTTGCGCCGCATCCCATTCACGCCCGACGCCATCAGGGCGGCGGCGTTGGGG
>JAQBTY010000039.1 GCA_027624735.1 Pseudomonadota bacterium
CATCGCCGAGGGCGCCAAGCTGATCATGGTGCTCAACCACGCCTACCGCTGGCGCAACGGCGTGCCGGTGCATCCCGATTCTGCCCATATCGATACGGTTGAGCTGGGCCGCGATATGGTCGCAACCATGGGAGATGCCAATGCCGTGCTGCTGCGCGCCCATGGCATCGTGCTGGCGTCTGAAAATATCCAGAGCCTGTTGATTGACGGCATTCATTTCGACCGCAATGCCCAGGCTCTGTTCGAAGCCAGCTCGCTGGGCAAGCCGATCCCCATGAGCGACGCCGAATTCGATATATTCGAGGAACGTTTCGACCGCGCCAAGCACGGCGCCAAGCTGTGGCATCACTACGCCACCAGCGCTATCGAAGCGGGGGTGTTGCCCGAAACATGGCGCGACGTGATTTAGGGCATGGCTGACATACTGGGACTGGGGCTGAGCCATTTCGGCGGGTTTATGTTTCCCGACGAAGACATGGCGAGCCGGATCAGGGCGCGCCTTGACGATGGCTCGCTGCCGGCCATGCTTGATCATCCGTCCAAATGGCCAGAGGCCATGCGCGAAGAATGGGGCAGCGATGACGGGACAAGTTTCGCCAAACAGCACAAGGCGCAATATTTCGATGGGCTCGACCGCGTCCGCGCCGCGCTCGATGCGTTCAAGCCCGACGCGGTGATTATCTTCGGCGATGATCAGTACGAATGTTTTCGCGAAGATCTTGTGCCGCCCTATTGCGTTTTCGTCGCTGACGAATTTCGCTGCAAACCCTATTTCAGGGCGCGGCTGTTCGGCGCCGATCAGCGCAATATCTGGGACGATCCGTTCGAGACTGTTTTCACCCATCGAGGTGCGCCGGAGATCGCCGGGCATCTGCTCCGCGCCCTGATGGAACGGGAATTCGATCCGGCCTATAGCTATAAGCTGCCGCATCAGGAATTCCTCGGCCACGCCTTCGCCAATACGCTGCTCTATCTGGATCATCGCCGCACCGGGTTTCCCTATCCCGTGATCCCGGTCGCCATCAATGCCTATGGCGCCGATTTGATCCGCTCCAAGGGCGGCTACGTGCCGCAAGACAATCCGCCCGGGTCTCCGGGCTGGCTGCCCGACCCGCCGGCGCCGTCGCCAAAACGCTGTTTCGATCTGGGCATCGCCATAGGGGAAATATTGAAGGCCTCGCCATGGCGGGTGGCGCTGATCGGCTCGGCAAGCTTTTCGCACGGCTTTCTCACGGAAAAGAATCAGTATTTCTATCCCGATATCGCGTCCGACCGGGCGCGGCACGCCGAACTCGCCGCCGGCAACTATGCCCCGTGGCGCGAGCTGTCGATAGAGACATTGCAAGAGGCCGGCCAGCACGAATTGCTGAACTGGTATCCGCTCGCCGGCGCCATGCACGCGCTGGGTCAGCCGCCGATCTATTGCGAACTGCTGGAAAGCCATCTGATGAATTCCAGCAAATGCATCGCTGTCATGCCACCCGGGTGATCTGGCGGCTTCTTGCGCAAAAAGATTTACGCCGGCCTCGGCGCGCCCTATTCTGGCGGCAGGCCTGTCAGCACGGGATTTGCCATGACCGATATTCCCATCATCGATTTTAAGAACTTCGAGACTGGTGACGAAGCGCACCGGCGCAAGATCGCGGCCCAGCTCGATTGGGCGGCGTCGGAGGTCGGCTTCATGTATGTGGACAATCCCGGCATCGATCAGGCTTTGCTGGCCGAAGCCTTTGCATCCAGCGCGGCGTTTTTCGGCCGCACCAAGGCGGAAAAGAAGCGCTGGGACTATATCGAGCCGATCAACCATGGCTATCAGGGGCCGGGCGACCAGCGGCTCGACCCGACCATCGCGCCCGATCTGAAGGAAGCTTTCACCATGCGCGATATTCACGTGAACGAGGACAAGCCGGCGCTTTGGCCATCACCGGCGTTTCTGGATACGGCGTCGCGGTTTTTCGATGAAGCCTTGCGCGGTTCCAACATTGTCATGGAGGCGTTTGCACTGGCGCTCGATCTGCCGATCGATTTCTTCCGCAACTGTCATTATGGCCAGAATGTCGCGCTGCGCTATCTGCGTTACCCGGCCTGTGAAACGCCACCCGCGCCGAACCAACTGGGCTGCGGCGCCCATACGGATTTCGGCACTATCACGTTGCTGTTTCAGGACGACGTTGGTGGGTTGCAGATCCAGGGGAGGGACGGCGTGTGGCGTGACGCGGTCTATATTCCCGGCACGATCATCATCAATACCGCCGATCTGGTGGCTACCTGGACGAATGACCGCTACTGCTCCACGCCCCATCGGGTCAAACCCATGACGTCGAATCGCGACCGCTATTCCATCGCCTATTTCGTCGATCCCTATACCGACACCCCGGTCAGCGCCCTCCCGAGCTGCACCAGCGATGACAACCCCGCCAGATACCCCGACACCACCGCCGGCGCCTATGTTCAGCAGCGTATCGCCGACAGCAACAAGCTCGACGGGGGCTATTGAGCGGCGGCTTCGCGGTAGGGCGGCTCGCCCATCATCACCGGGTGTTCGTCATAGAGCGTGAGGCGGCGCAGCAGCCGGCGCTGATCGCCGGGGAAATCGTTGCGGGCATGGACGCTGCACCGATTGTCCCACATTAGCAGATCGCCTGGCCGCCAGGCATGGGCGTAAACGAACTCATCCCGCCGTTGGTGTTCGAACAGGCTCTGGAGCAACTGCCGGCTTTCATCCTCGGGTAACCCGATTATTTCGTCGGTCATTAATTCGCTGACATAGAGCGACGTGCGACCGGTTTCCGGATGTTTGCGAAAGATCGGGTGTTCGAAGTGAGGGTGTTTGCTGCGGTCGAAGTTTCCTGTTGGAACATCATCCGTATTGTAGTCGTAAATCTGCAGCGCCTTGCGCCCGGCAATGCGGTGTTTCACGTCTTCAGGCAGTGTTTCCGCCACCTTATAGCTGTTGGAAAACAGCGTTTCTCCGCCCTTTGTCGGTACTTCGATGGCGTAGAGGATGGTCGCCTTCTGCGGATTCTCCATATAGGGCGTGTCGGAATGAAACATCATTTCGCCGTCGGGCAGTTTGCCGATCTGCTTGCCGTTCTCGCGAATGTTGGAGATCAGCATGACGTTTTCACCGAGTTCCCGCTCGGCCTCTGTCGCCCCTGTCCGCTGGCGTTTCGCAAGCTCACCGAAATTTGCCGCGAAGGCGCGTTGTTGTTCCAGGGTAATGTCCTGATCGCGGAACAGGATGATCACGTGGTCGTACCAGGCCTGTTCGATGACGCGCGCGGTTTGGTCGTCGAGCGGTTGGCGCAAATCGACACCGCGAATTTCCGCTCCGATAGCATCGGATAGCTGGACGATTTCGGCTGACGACATGGTGCTGCCTCCTTGGCTATTGCGCGGCGGCCTCACGGTAGGGTGGCTCACCCATCATGACCGGGTGTTCGTCATAGAGCGTGAGGCGGCGGAGCAGACGGCGCTGGTCGCTGGGGAAATCGGTACGGGCATGCACGCTGCAGCGATTGTCCCACATTAATAGATCGCCGGGGCGCCAGGCATGGGCATAAACGAACTCGTCCCGGCGCTGATGCTCGAACAGGAAATTCAGCAGGTCGCGGCTTTCGTCTTCGGGCAGGCCGATGATTTCGTCGGTCATCAGTTCGCTGACGAACAGCGACGTGCGGCCGGTTTCGGGATGCTTGCGGAAAATCGGCTGGGCGCAATGGGGATGGACCGAGCGGTCGTAGCTGCCATCGGGCTTGAATTGCGCGGCGTAATCATAGACCTGCATGGCCTTCCTGCCGGCAAGCCGGTGCTTGATCTCTTCCGGCAATGTCTCCGCCACCTTGTAGCTGTTGGAAAACAGCGTATCGCCGCCCTCGGATGGCACTTCGATGGCATAGAGCAACGTCGCCTTGCGCGGGTTGTCCATATAGGGCGTGTCGGAATGAAACATCATCTCGCCGTCGGGCAGGGTGCCGATGGGCTTGCCGTTCTCGCGAATGTTGGAGACCAGCATGACATTTTCGCTGAGCGATTTTTCCTGCGCCGTTGCGCTGTCGCCGCCCCGCGCCGCGATTTCACCTAGCTGTGACGCAAAGGCCTTCTGGTGGTCGTAGGACAAATCCTGATCGCGAAACAGAATGATCACGTGATCGTACCACGCCTGTTCCACCGCGCTGACGGTCGCCGCGTCCAGCGGTACCCGTAGATCGAGCCCGCGGATTTCCGCGCCGATGGCGTCCGACAGGGGAATGATTTCGATATTGGCCATGGTTTAGCCTCCTTCTGTCATATTCTGTCATAGTTTTTCGATAGCATGGCACCGGATCGTTGATTAGGCCATCCAAATTTACGGGGAAACTTCCCCAAATTCCCCCGCCTTGATCATCTGCGCGATCTCGTCATGCACCAGCCTGGTGAGTTCGATCACCGCCGGGGTGGGCGTGCGGTCGGCGCGGCGGACCAGGGTGCGGGTGAGGGTCAGGCCATCGAGGGGGACCGCCTGATAGCGGCCATCGGTAAGGCCCGACGTGATGGAGGAGTAGGGGAGGATACCGTATCCCAGTCCGCGTTCGACGAAATCCTTGACCACGTCCACATTGGCGACCTCATGGTTCACGGCCAGCGTGACTCCGGCCTCGGCGGCCATGCGGTCGAGCTTTATCCGGCTGCCGGCCGGGCGTGGCAGCAGGATCATCGGCAGTCCGGCGAGATCGTTTATTCGGCAGGGCTCGGGCGGCAAATTGGCGCCCAGCGCGCCGATCAGGAATTCCTGTTCGGTGACCAGCGGTTCCAGCACCAGGCTTGCACGCGGTTCAGGATCGACCATCACGGCGATATCGATGGCGCCGGTGTCGAGCCCTTCGAGGAGCAGATAGGGCACGCCTTCGACGAAACGCAGCCGCACATTGGGATAATCGCGCGCGAATCGGGCGGCCAGCGGACCATAGAGAATGCGGCTGGTGGTGGACGTGGTGCCGATCACCGCATCGCCGCTGGGCAGCGCCGCCTGCGCCATGATTTCCGCCCGCGCGTCTTCGATCTCGGCCAGGATACGGCGGGCGCGGCCCAGCAGCAATTTGCCCGAGCGGGTCAGGTTGACGCCGCGCGGGTGGCGGTCGAACAAAAGCACGCCAAGTTCCTGCTCCAGGGTCGAATTGTGGCGGCTCAGCGCCGACTGGGCGATTCGCAGCCGCGCGGCTGCTTCGCTGAAACTGCCGTAATCGGCAATGGCGGTGAAGTATCTCAACTGGCGAAGGTCCATTCCGATTCTGCCTTGTATTTCCCGGTTTTAGGTCCGTAACGAGAAGTTTTTGCGGTTTCGATATCTCAATTCGGCATAACTATAATACCGAGACGGTATTTGTATCAATCGCGGTCTGGCGTATAGATTGACGCCGTGTCGCGACAGAGCGGTGGCGGCGCGTTCGGGGGAGGCCCTCCGGATCATCGCACCACGAGATTTCACGAGATTTCAACGGGAGATATCATATGGCAGACGCCAAAACGAAAGCTGTCGACAGCGGTTCGAATGTCGGCGCCCGCATGACCTACGAGGACATGCGTGGATGGATTATCGAGGCCGAAAAACTCGGCGAATTAACGGTCGTCAATGGGGCGAGCTGGGAAAAGGATATAGGTCTCGCGGCCGAAGTTGTCCTGCACGACGAGGGCGCGCCCTGTGTTATATTTGACAACGTCCCGGGTTGCCCGCCCGGCTTCCGCATGCTGATCAATTTCTTCGCCGGCAAGCGCAAATGCATGACCATGGGTTTCCCGACCGAGTGGAACAAGCTTGAACTGACCGACGGCCTGCATGCGCACATGAAGGCGGTCGAGCCGATCCCGCACAAGATCGTCAAGGACGGTCCGATCCTCGAGAACATCATGGAAGGCGACGATATCGACGTCGAGAAGTTCCCGGCGCCCATGTGGCATGACAAGGACGGCGGCCGTTATATCGGCACCGGTTCCTACAATGTCACCCGTGACCCGGAAACCGGCTGGATCAATATCGGCACCTACCGCGTGATGATCCAGAGCAAGAATGAAGTCGGTTTCTACATTTCGCCCGGCAAGCACGGCCGGATCCATCGCGACAAGTACGAAGCGAAAGGCGAGGCCATGCCCGCCCTTATCGTTCTGGGCGGTGATCCGATGGCGTTCCTCATGGGCTGCACCGAAATGCCGCCCAACACCAACGAGCTCGACATCCTGGGCGGCTATCGCGGCCATGCCATCGAATGCATCGAGGGCAAATATACCGGGCTTCCGTTCCCGGCCAATGCCGAGGTCGTGATCGAAGGCTTCATCGAGCCCAACAACAAAAAGCTCGAAGGACCGTTCGGCGAATGGACCGGCTATTACGGGTCGGACGTCCGTCCCGAGCCGATGCTGACCATCAAGGCGATCTATCACCGCAACGACCCGATCATCCTTGGGTGTCCGCCGCTGCGTCCGCCCGATGAGCTGGCCCGCTATCGCGCGGTCACCCGCTCGGCGGCCCTGAAGGAAAATATCCAGAAGGCCGGCGTGCCGGACATCACCGGTGTGTGGGCGCATGAGTGCGGCACCGCGCGCATGCTGCTCGGCATTTCCATCAAGCAGCGTTACCCCGGTCACGCCATGCAGACCGGTCACGTGGCCGCCATGTGCCATCTCGGCGCCTATGCGGGCAAGTACGTGATCGTGGTGGATGACGATATCGATGTCTCCAACCTCGAAGAGCTGATCTGGGCGATGATTACGCGCTCCGATCCGGCGACCTCGATCGACATCATCCATAATTGCTGGTCCACGCCGCTCGATCCGCGCATCCCGCCGGAAGAGAAGGCAAAGGGCAATCTGACCAACAGCCGCGCCATCATCGATGCCTGCCGGCCGTTCCATTGGAAGGATGAGTTCCCCGCCGTGAACTCGCCCGAACCGGCGGTCATGAAAGAGGCCTACGAGAAGTGGGGTTACCTCTGCGACAAGCCATAAAGTCTGGAGTTGAGTAGAGTCGATTTCGGCCGCCGTGCGCGTATCAGCACGGCGGCCGTTTTCGTTTGGAGCCGTCTCCGGCGCGGCGATCCATTCAGGGCTTGACGGCTGGGCATACCGCGACGCATAGATTCACTGGTTCGAACGCCATGAGGGACGGGAACATGACCGAGACGATCACCGAGACGATCACCGAGACGATCACCGAGACGATCAAGGTCTTCTGGCAGCCGCACTGAACGAGCTGTCTCAGGGTAAAGGATTACCTGTCGGTCCGTGGGATCGATTTTGACTCGATAAACGTACTGGAAGCGGACGGTCTGGCCGAATTGCAAAGGCTGGGCGCCCGCAGCGTGCCGGTGGTGGCCCGGGGCGACAATTTCGTCTTCGCCCAGATCATCAAGGACGTCGTCGAATTCCTCGAACTGGACGACGACACCGCGCCCAAGCTGTCGCCGCTTGAGCTGGCCGAGCGCTATGACGGCATCCTGGAAACCGCGATCCGCCTGACCCGGCAAATGCCCGACGATCGTCTCGGCGACGAACTGCCGAACCGGCCGCGGTCGTGGCGCGTGCTGATGCATCACGCGTTCCAGGTTCCGACTTCCTTCCTCAACATGGAGGAAACCGGCGACATGCTGACTTACGAGGATTTGGTCGCGCCGCCGCCGGAGACTTTGAAGACTGGCGCCGATATTGCAGGCTTCGGCGAAGCGGTGCGTGTGCGTTTCCGGAACTGGTGGAAAAGCGTGGAAGGCCAGGATTTTTCGGGCGACGTGCCGACCTATTTCGGCGGAACGTCGCGGCACGAAATGCTGGAGCGTACCGTCTGGCATTCGACGCAACATTTTCGCCAGATCGCCTCCTTGCTGGATCAGGCCGGAATCATACCTGACCGGCCGCTGACCCAACACGATATTCGCGACCTGCCGCTGACCGAGAAAGTCTGGGACGAAGCCTGAACCGTGGCGGGTTTTTTGCGGGGTGGCGCGATGCCACGTGAGCAAAAAAACACAAATGAGGACGGCTTATTCATCCGAGCCGTTGACAGCACCGGGGGGCGTCGCGATATCATCCTCTAGTTAGTTTCAAGTATATGACGCACCCGAATAGCCGGATCAGGCCATCGTGCGCGCAGGTGGGATGAGGCAGGTCGGATGAGGCTGGTGGGATGACAATGAACAGACGAATTTTCGGGTCAAACCTTTTTCCAGCTGTTGCCGTCATCGCGCTGCTGGCGCTGGGCGGCACCGGAACAGCCGTCGCGGGCAACGGCGCGGATGATTTTGTCCGTTCCATTGGCCAGCAAGCGATAAATTCCCTTACTGGCAAGGAATTGTCGGACGATCAGCGGCAAGCCGGTTTTCGAGCCATTCTGAAAAGGAATTTCGAACTGCCGCTTGTCGCCCGGTTTACGCTTGGCCGGTTCTGGCGGCAGGCCAGCGAACCGCAACGCAAGGAATTTGTCGGCCTGTTCGAGGATTACCTCGTTCAGATCTATGCCGCGCTGTTTCGTGACTACAACGGAGAATCTTTTACGGTCGGCAAGGTGCGCGAGATCAACAAGAGCGATGTGGCGGTCAAGTCCGCGGTCACCCTGAATGACGGGCAAAAGATTGAAATATACTGGCGTGTCCGTGGCAAAGACGACCCGAAAATCATCGATGTGATCGTCGAGGGCGTCAGCATGGTGATCACCCAACGCGACGAATTCTCGTCGATTATGAATCAGAGCGGCGGCAAATTAGACGGCCTTCTGACCGCACTCCGGAAAAAGACCGGAAAAACACCTGCTCTATGACCCTCTTGCCTGTCGCCACCGATTGACTCCGCAATCACCGGTCGAAACCGCGACTTAATATCAACGTCCCTTGGTATAAAGCCCGCGCTCATTGTACCGCCCTCTGACTAACCACAGGCGGACGTGCCAATTTATCCGACTCCCTGCCCTGTGTTTCCGCCTCCTGTACCGCGTCCGGCTGGCGGTCGCGGTTTAAACGGGGTAAAAGAGCCTCTCAACGGAGAGGTCTGAAAAACAAACATCATGAGCGAAGCAAACACCAAATCAGACGTGGCCGAGGCGGGCGGGAATACGGCTTGCGCGCTGGCTTATGGGGATCTGCGCGACTGGCTGGCCGAGGTCGAACGGGGCGGCGATCTGAAGATCGTCACCGGCGCAAGTTGGCAGAAGGATATCGGCCAGGTGGTCGAGGTCATGTGCCATGACGAAGGCACGCCGACGGTCGTGTTCGATGACGTTGTCGGATCGGCCAAGGGATTTCGGATACTGGTCAACTGGTTCACCGGCACCCGCAAGAATTTGACGCTGGGCTTTCCCGAAAATTTCAACAAGCTCGAGCTCAGCCAAGCCTATCATAAACATACGCAGAACCTTGCCCCTATTCCGCATCGGATCGTGGATGACGGCCCGGTGCTTGAAAATATTCTCGAAGGCGATGCGATCGACGTCACCAAATTCCCGGCGCCCCTGTGGAATCCGGAAGACGGCGGGCGCTATATCGGCACCGGCTGTTTCAACATCACCCGCGATCCCGATAACGGCTGGATCAATTGCGGCACCTACCGGGTCATGGTGCATGATGAAAAGCGCGTCGGGCTGTACATATCCCCCGGCAAGCATGGCCGCATCCATCGCGATAAATACATGGCCAGGAACGAGCCCATGCCGATTTGTATCGTGGTCGGATCGGACCCGCTGTCTTTCCTCACCTCATCGACCGAGGCGCCCGAAGGCATGTGCGAGCTCGACATGATGGGCGCCTATCGGGGTGAAGCGGTACAATGCGTCCAGGGCAAACATACCGGCCTGCCGTTCCCGGCCAATTCGGAAATTGTCATCGAAGGCTTCATCCATCCCGGCAACACCCAGCGGGAAGGGCCGTTCGGCGAATGGCTGGGTTACCAGGGCGGTGCGATGGAGGCCGAGCCCTGGGTCGATATCAGCGCCATCTATCACCGCAACAACCCGATCATCCTGGGCGCCGCGCATATCCGCATGCCGTATGAATATGCCCGCTACCGGGCGATCAGCCGGTCCGCGGTGCTGAAAGAAAATATCGCCCGCGCCGGGGTCCCCGATGTTACCGAGGTCTGGGCGCATGAAGTCGGCGGCTCGCGGTTGTTTCTGGCGATTGGCATCAAGCAGCGCTATCCCGGCCATGCGACGCAAGCCGGCCAGATTGCCGCCACCTGTCACGCGGGGGCATATCTGGGCCGCCTGGTCGTGGTGGTCGATGACGACGTGGATGTATCAAATCTGGAAGAAGTTATCTGGGCTGTTTGCACCCGCTGCGACCCGGCCACCGGCATCGATATCATTCATAACATGTGGTCCTCGGCGCTCGATCCGGTGATCTCGCCAGAGGATCGAAAGGCTGGTAAACTGGTCAACAGCCGGGCGATCATCGATGCGTGCCGTCCCTTCCATTGGAAGGACGAGTTCCAAAAAGTCAATGCGCCAACCCCCGAAGCGCGCCGCGAGGCGTGGGACCGGTGGGGGCATTTGAGAGACTAACCCAACCGCGTGCGGCATACCGCCCGTATATGCAAAATTAGACAGAAGGAGACGACAAAGATGGATGGAGGCAGGGAGAATTTCAGCCCGCAGACGGATTTACGCGATTTTCTTTCGGCGGTTGAAGAAGCCGGCCAGCTTGAGAAGGTCAATGGCGCGCATTGGGACAAGGAGATGGGGGCCGTTGTTGAAGTGCTCTATCGCGAACGGGTCGAAAAATCGAAGGCGGTGCTGTTCGACGACGTACCGGGTTACCCCAAGGGGTTCCGCTGCCTTTACGGCATGCTGGCGTCACCGTACCGCCTGGCGCTTGCCGTCGGCATGGACACCGAAGCCTCGGATGACCGCTTCGGTCTGCTCAAAGCCTATCAGAAAAAGATGTTCCAACATGAGCCGATCCCGCCCAATTTCGTGGAGGACGGCCCGGTGCTGGAAAATGTGGTCGAGGGCAAGGACATCGACATCACCAAGCTGTTCCCGGTGCCGGTCCATCACGAGCTAGACGGCGGCCGCTATATCGGCACGGCCTGCGGCGTGATCACCCGCGACCCCGATACCGGGCGGGTCAATTCAGGCACCTACCGCTGCATGGTGCATGACGGCCAGACGTTGGGCGTTATGAGCTCCAACGGCAAGCAGGGCAACATCCAGCGCGCCAAATATTTCGCGAAAGGTCAGCCGTGTCCCATGACCATCGTGGTGGGCGTCGATCCCACCCATTTCCTGGCCGCCCGCATGACCATCCCCGACGATGTGGACGAGTTCGCGTTCCAGGGCGGCCTTGCCGGCAAGCCCATCGATCTGATCATGGGCGACAACGGCCTGCCGTTCCCGGCCCATTCGGAAATCGTCATCGAAGGCGAGCAGGTACCGGATGAGACTCGTCTCGAGGGCCCGTTCGGCGAATGGACCGGTTACTATGCCGGCGATGCGGAACAGGATCCGATCTTCAAGATCAAGAAGGTGTATTACCGCACCAATCCGATCCTGACCTGCGCCGCGAGCCAGAAGCCGCCGCACAGCCATCTGTTCGAACGCTGCTTCACCCGCTCGGTGACGCTGATGGAAGGTCTGGAGAAAGCCGGCGTGCAGGATGTGCGCGGCGTATGGCATCACGAGGCGGGCTCGGGCCGCACCTTTGTCGTCGTGGCCATCAAGCAGCGCTTCTACGGCCACGCGACGCAGGCCGGCCTGATGGCGAGCCAACTCAACCCCGCCACCTATTGCGGGCGCTATACCGTGGTGGTGGACGAGGACATCGAGGCCCACAATCTGCACGACGTGGTGTGGGCCATGGGCACGCGGTCGGACCCGTCGCGCGACATCACTCATCTGACCCAGTGCCAGTCGTCGCGCCTCGATCCCATGCATGAGGACGGCACTTTGTTCAACAACCGGGTGATCATCAACGCGTGCCGCCCGTATGAGCGCATCGATACCTTCCCGGCGGTGGCCCAGACCTCGCCCGAACTTGCCAGGGAAGTCCGTAAGAAGTTCGCCAAGGTGTTCAGCTACTGATAGCGTTCAGGTGACAGGAAAATGCCCGGCTATATGCCGGGCATTTTTACCTTTAAAATCAAGTCGTCCCGGTTAGACGATTGTAGAGCCCGGCGACCGCCCAGACGATTAGCCCTGCCAGGGCGCTCCACAAGACCAGACCGAAGAAAAATCCACCCCAGTGCATGGACCAGCCAAGGCCGCTTAAATCGGCATGTAGCATGTGGCCACTTACCTGCATCATGGCGCCGGGGATTGACACGACCAGTACACTGCAAATCACCCAGATAAGTGCAAAGATGATCGCGGTTGCAAGGCCTAGTTTGCCGGCATCGATTTTCATGGTTTACACGCCTTCCGCTGTTGCCGCGGGGTGTCCCGCATAATTCGGTTCGTGAAGGTTCGTCGGTGCTATGGCACGGCATTAAACGCAGCACCTAGTTCTTTTTACCGGCGCTGTCTTTCAGCATGAGTTCATGCTGTTTCTGCATTTGCTCCATCATGCCCTGCATCATGTCCATTCGGTTTTGCATGTGTTGCATCCGTTGGTCGCCGCCCTGAGCCATCCGATCGCCAGTCCCGTGAGGACCGCTTCCCATGCGTCCGCCCAAACCCATACCCGAACCCATGCCCATGCCGGGTTTGCCGCCGCCCATCATGCCGTGCATGGCCTGCATCTGGTCGTGCATCATCTGCATGTGTTCGTGCACGTGCTGTTGACGCTCGGTTCCATGGGATTTGCCGGCATCTTCCATTTTTCGGTCCATCTGTTCGAACCGTTTGTGCATCCCCTCGGGCCCGGGCATCTGCTGGGCCTGTATGCCAGCCCCCGTCACGGCGAGCAGGGCGACCATGGGTATGAGTTTGTTTAGTTTCAGCATCGTCATCTCCTGTGCGTTGGTGTCCAAAGCCCGCGGCGAAGAATGGGACGGCGAATTGGACGGAGAACTGACCGCGCCGTTCGGCTCGGTCTTCTGGTGTCTAGATGGGTCTCCGCCACAGGGAGGGTCAATAAGGAAAATTCCGTATATTTGTCTTCGGGCTTACGGATGAGTATGGAGGTTAAGGACGTGTGGGGATGACGAGCCCTTGACCTTCCCGTAACGGGAAGACCTAAATAGGAGTCGAAGTGGCCAAAAAAGGGGCATCGAATTGAATCACACAAGCCAGTCGCCGAACAATACCAACGTCGCTGATGGTTCGATCAGGCAGCTCGACCCTGTTTGCGGCATGCCGGTCGATCCGATGGCCGGCAAGCCCACCTTGCGCCACGACGGTATTGTCTACAATTTTTGCAGTGAGGGGTGTTGCGACAAGTTCGCGGCTGACCCCGAACATTATCTCTCGGGCGCTCACAAACAAATAGCCGACGATCTTCCCTCCGGCGCGCTTTTTACCTGTCCGATGCATCCCGAAATAATTCAGGAAGGGCCTGGCGACTGTCCGATTTGCGGCATGGCGCTCGAGCCGCAGGGAATTCCGACCGGCGAGGAGGGCCCCAATCCGGAACTGGTCGATTTCAGGCGCCGGTTCTGGGTCGGGGCGGTGCTGACGATTCCCCTCCTGGTGTTGACCATGGGGCCGTTCGTGGGGCTTAGCTTCGTCCGTGAATTCTTTGGTGAGCGCACGACGCTGTGGATCGAACTCGCCTTGGGCACCCCTGTCATAGTCTGGGCAGGCTGGCCTTTTTTCGTGCGCGGCTGGAAGTCTGTCGTCAGCCGTAACCTCAACATGTTCACCCTGATCGGGATGGGTGTCGGCTCGGCCTATGCTTTCAGCATCGTTGCCGTTCTGGCGCCCGGCATCTTTCCCGACGGATTCCGCGATCCACAAGGCCATGTCGGCGTCTATTTCGAGGCCGGCGCGGTCATCGTCGTGCTTGTCCTGCTAGGCCAGATGATGGAGCTGGGCGCGCGAGAACGCACTGGTGCGGCGATCCGCGCATTGCTTGACCTCGCCGCCAAGACCGCCCGCATCATTCGGGAAGACGGCAGCGAGGACGAGATCCCTCTTGAGGACGTCAAGGTGGGCGACCGGCTGCGTGTGCGTCCCGGCGACAAGGTTCCGGTGGATGGTGTCGTCGTCGAAGGCCGCTCATCAATCGATGAATCGATGATTTCCGGAGAGCCGATACCGGTTGAAAAAACCGCCGGCGACGACGTTACCGGCGCCACCATCAACGGCACCGGCAGTCTGATAATCGAGGCGCGGCGGGTTGGCGCCGATACCATGCTGAGCCAGATTGTCGAGATGGTTGCGTCCGCGCAGCGCAGCCGCGCTCCGATCCAGAAGCTCGCCGATTCGGTGGCGGGAAAATTCGTGCCGGCAGTAATGCTGATTGCGCTCCTTTCCTTTGCTGTCTGGGCCATCTGGGGGCCGGCGCCGGCGCTCGCCTATGCCCTGGTGAATGCGGTGGCGGTATTGATCATCGCCTGCCCCTGCGCTCTCGGCCTGGCGACACCCATGTCGATCATGACGGCTACCGGGCGTGGCGCGCAGGCCGGCGTGCTGATCAAGAACGCCGAGGCGCTGGAGCGGTTTGCGAAAGTCGACACGCTGATGATCGACAAGACAGGCACTTTAACGGTCGGCAAGCCCAAGCTCATGGCCGTTCTGCCGGAAGCGGGACATGACGAGACCGAGGTGCTGCGGCTGGCCGCCAGCCTCGAGCGTGGTTCGGAACACCCCCTGGCCGAAGCCATCGTTGCCGGGGCCGAGGAGCGCGGGATTGAATTGGCGAAGACGGAAGAATTCGAGGCCGTCACCGGCAAGGGCGTAAAGGGAATCGTCGATGGCAAGGCGGTCGCTCTCGGCAACGCCAAGCTGGTGGCGGATTTAGGTCTCGACGGCGGCCGGCTTGCCGAGACCGCCAACGCGCGGCGCGACGAGGGCGAAACCGTGATGTTCGTCATCGTCGGAAACGAGATAGCCGGCCTCGTGAGCGTCGCCGATCCGGTGAAGGAGACCACGCCCGAGGCGCTGAAAGCACTCCATGCGGCAGGCTTCCGCATCGTCATGGCGACCGGCGATAACGAACGGACCGCCAAGGCGGTGGCCGCAAAGCTCGGGATCGACGAAATCCGCGCCGATGTGCTGCCCGAAGACAAGGCGCGGATCATCAAGGAACTGCAGGCCGAGGGCCGCAAGGTTGCGATGGCCGGCGACGGGGTCAATGACGCCCCCGCGCTGGCGCAGGCCGATGTCGGCATCGCCATGGGAACCGGCGCCGACGTGGCGATCGAAAGCGCCGGCTTCACGCTAATCGGGGGTGATCTCAATGGCATCGTCCGGGCCCGGCGGCTCTCGCGGGCAACCATGCGGAACATCAAGCAGAATTTGTTCTTCGCGCTGGTCTACAACGCCGCCGGTGTGCCGGTGGCAGCGGGGGTCCTCTTTCCGTTCTTCGGCATTCTGATTTCACCCATGATCGCGGCGGCGGCCATGAGCCTGTCGTCCTTATCGGTGGTCGGCAACGCCTTGAGACTGCGTTCCGTGAAGCTTGGATGAAGTGAGGAGAAGATCGATAATGCCACTTACACTCAAATTTCTTGGGGGAGTCGGCACGGTAACCGGCTCGAAGCATCTTTTGCGCGGGCCTGGCATCAGTGTGATGGTCGATTGCGGCCTCTTTCAGGGGTTCAAGCAACTCCGCCTGCGCAACTGGGCGCCTTTTCCGGTCAAACCCCAGGAGATCGAGACGATCGTTCTGACACATGCCCATCTCGATCATTCCGGCTACATACCGCGACTGGTCAAGCAAGGGTTTCAGGGCCAGGTGTTAAGTACGCCGGCGACCCATGACCTCTGCAAGATTCTGCTGCGCGATAGCGGTCATATACTGGAAAAAGATGCGGAGTTCGCCAACCGGCACGGCTTTTCGAAACACAAGCCGGCCCTGCCGCTGTATACCCAAGCCGATGCGGAGGCGAGCCTCAACCGGTTTGCCGACGTTCCGTTTGACACCGAACACCGTTTGGGTGAATCCGGATCGGTTACCTTTCTACGGGCCGGGCATATTCTGGGTGCCGCCGTGGCACGGATTACCGCCGGCGGACAGACGATTGTCTTTTCCGGCGATCTCGGCCGCTCAAACACCGCCACCATGCTGGACCCCGCCGCCGTTCGGCAGGCGGATTATCTGGTACTCGAATCGACCTACGGAAACCGTCTCCACGAACCGCGGGACCCGGAGGACGCCCTTGCCCAGATCATCGGCGATACCGCGGCGCGCGGCGGGTCCGTGATCATTCCCTCATTCGCGGTCGGCCGCACCCAATCCCTGCTGTTACACCTTTCGCGGCTAAAGAGCGCGGGACGTATCCCTAACATCCCGGTTTTTCTCGACAGCCCGATGGCGACCAGCGCGAGCGAATTATTCTGCCATCATCTGGCGGACCAGCGATTGACGGCGGCCGAGTGCCGCGAGGCCTGTGCTGTCGCGCATTATGTGCGCGATGTCGAGGAATCGAAAAACCTCGATACCAATCCGATGCCCAAGGTAATCGTGTCGGCGAGTGGCATGGCGACCGGCGGGCGTGTTGTGCACCATCTGAAGCGTTATGCCCCCGATAGACGCAGCACAATCCTGTTTGCCGGGTTCCAGGCCGGCGGCACCCGCGGCGATGCGATGACGAAGGGCGCGGAAACGGTGAAAATTCACGGTCAGCATATTCCCGTCCGGGCACAAATCGAAAATCTCCATATGCTGTCGGCCCATGCCGATGCCGACGAGATAATGGCCTGGCTGGCAAACTTCCAGCAGCCGCCAAAGACGACCTTCATCACCCATGGAGAGCCGGCGGCGAGCGATGCGCTGCGGCAGCGCATAGAAGAAGAACTCGGGTGGACCTGCCACGTGCCCGAACAGGGAGAAGAGATCGCGTTATGACACAGGCGGCCCCTCTCCTGCCTGAGACGGCCCGGGCGAACACTCTGGTCGCACGTCGTTTGGGTATCGACACAAGGCGCGAGGCCGTCATTTTCATGCGCAAGGATTGTCATGTCTGCCGGTCGGAAGGCTTTACCGCCCACGCCCGCGTCCGCGTCGCCAACGGCAAGAACGCCATCATCGCGACGCTCTATCAAATAACCTCCGAACTGCTTTTGCCCGGCGAAGCGGGATTGTCGGAATCCGCGTGGCAAACGCTTTCCGTTGAAGACGGCGGTCCCATTACCGTCAGCCATGCGCGGCCACTCGATTCGATGAGCACTGTTCGGGCCCGCATTTATGGAAACCGGGTGGCCGAAGACGATATGCAGCCGGTGATCGACGATATCGTCGCCGGGCGTTATTCCGATATCGATATCGCTGCCTTCATCACAGTATGTGCGTCACTGCCGCTCAATGACGCGGAAACAGTGGCGCTGACCCGTGCAATGGTGAATGCCGGGGACACGCTGCATTGGCCGACCTCACCGATCGTCGACAAGCATTGCATCGGCGGTCTGCCGGGCAACCGCACGACGCCGATTGTGGTCGCTATCGTTGCCGCGTGCGGCCTCACGATGCCCAAGACGTCATCTCGCGCCATCACGTCTCCCGCCGGCACCGCGGATACCATGGAAACCCTGGCGCCGGTCGCTCTTGATATTGTCCAGATGCGGCGTGTCGTGGAACGCGAAGGCGGCTGCATCGTCTGGGGCGGCGCGGTGCGGTTGAGCCCGGCGGATGACATTCTTATCCGGGTCGAGCGCGCGCTCGATCTGGACAGCGAAGGCCAGTTGGTTGCTTCCATCCTTTCAAAGAAGGTCGCGGCGGGTTCGACGCATCTGGTTCTCGACATTCCCGTGGGCCCAACGGCGAAGGTACGGAGTGACGAAAGCGCGAAGGCACTGGCGTCATTCCTGTCCAGGGTGGGGGCTGCTTTTGGCCTTGAAACCCGAATTGTGCTGACCGATGGCGCGCAGCCGGTTGGAACCGGCATCGGACCCGCGCTGGAAGCGCGGGACGTATTATCCGTGCTTCAGGTTTCGCGCAATGCGCCGGTCGATCTGCGGGATCGGAGCGTTCGACTGGCCGGTGCGCTGCTCGAACTGGGAGGAGCCGCATCGGCGGGAGACGGAGAGGCGAAAGCGGCAAAGGTCCTCGGCGATGGCCGTGCATGGGCGAAGTTCCGGGATATTTGCGAGGCACAGGGCGGAATGCGGACACCCCCTGAAGCGGCCCATCGGAGGCCGGTTCTCGCCGCGGAGGCCGGGACCGTGACGAAGATCGACAACAGACGAATTGCAAAAGTGGCCAAGCTCGCCGGTGCACCGGATGCCAAGGCGGCGGGCCTGGAGATGCACGTTCGCCTCGGCGACACGGTAGAGGCGGAACAACCGCTTTACACGATCCACGCGGAAACACCGGGTGAATTGGCCTATGCGCTGGAATACGCGGCAACCAACGGAGACATTGTTGGCTCAGGTTGAAGTTGGTATTGCCATGGGGAGAGACGCCGAAGTGGCCAACGACAGCGCGGTCTCCGCCCTGGTCAAGGGCGATCTCAACGGGTATCGTCCGGGCCCGAAAGCTGGCGCGGGCGACCATGCGGAACATCAAGCAGAATTTGTTCTTCGCGTTTGTCTATAACGCGTGTGGCGTGCCGGTGGCGGCGGGTGTCCTCTTTCCGTTCTTCGGCATTCTGATTTCACCCATGATCGCGGCGGCGGCCATGAGCCTGTCGTCGGTTTCGGTGGTGGGTAACGCCCTGCGTCTTCGAACGGCACCGATTGGATGACGCGCTTGAAAAAAGATTTCTTCTTTATTCCGCCTTCGCGGTCGCCGACGCCGGGAACACCAGCGACTTGATCACTACCGGGACGGCGCCGGAGGAGGGGATGATTTCACCGATGTCGATGAAGTCGAATTCGCTCAGGGTGATGCCGTCGATGGAAATCACCGGACTGTCCAGTTTCATTTCCTCGCGCAGGTGAATGCCCACCAGCCCGCCGATATCGCCGTCGCTGACCAGCACGATGGGCAGGCCCTGGGCGACCTGTCCGGTGAGCGCCGCCGCGACGCCCTTGCCGAACTGATCGAGGCGGG
>JAQBTY010000040.1 GCA_027624735.1 Pseudomonadota bacterium
CCCCGTGCGGTCCGCCACCGCCATAGCCACGGGCCCACAGCCAGATGTGATCGCTCAGCAGCTGCGCGACACGCCCCTTTCCTACCCGCTTGACCAGAAGGATGGGTTTGTCATTGCGGCCGCTCATCAATGATTGGCCTTCCCGGTTGTTAACCGAGATCTGGCGGAACCAGCGGCCCCAGCGCGGCAATTCCTCTCCGATACCGGCGCCGGGCAGGTCCGCCGTGACCGTGTGCCGCTGGCCGGTCTTGGTCAGGCGCGGCCGTAACCCGCCAACAAAGACATGTCCGTCGGGTTCGCCGGGCAGCACCCGCGCCAGCGGCGTCTGGAACAATGATTCGCTGCCTGAAAATTCCGGCCCCGCCGCTTCCAGTACGGCGCCGCCTTCTTCGACGTACCGTGCAATGTTGTCGATATAGATCGACGGCAGGACGCCGCGCCGCCTGTACCGGTCGAAAATTATCAGATCGAATTCGTTTAATTTGATCTCGAACAATTCCCGGATGGGAAACGCGATCAATGACAATTCGCGGACCGGCGTCATGTCCTGCTTTTCCGGCGGCCGCAAAATAGTGAAATGGACCAGGTCAACCGACGGATCCGCTTTCAACAGGTTGCGCCAGACTCGTTCTCCCGGATGGGGTTCGCCGGATACCAGGAGCACCCGCAACCGCTCGCGCACGCCGTTGACCGAAACCACCGCGCGGTTATTGATGGCGGAGAGTTCGCCAGCCGTATGGGCGACCTCCATCTGCAATATATTGGAGCCGGCGTGGTCCAGCGTGAGGTCGAACGAATGATCGCGGCCAATCGGCACGCTGATCGTCCTGGGCGCGCCGCCGTCTTTAATCAGCGTGACCGGAACCGTTCCGCCGTCGGCGCTGGAGTCCTCGACGCGGATACGCAACGTCACGGCCTTTCCGACGATGCCATATTTCGGCACGTCACGAATGACCAGCCGTCTATCGAATTCGTTCCGTTTCCCGGTCAGGATCACATGCAGGGGGCCGCCTGAATTTTGCGCTGCCTCCGGCTTGGGAACGTCATGGACCTGGCCGTCGGTAATGATAATCGTCCCGGCCATGCGCTGTCGCGGAACATCCGCGGTGCCACGCGCAAGCGCCTTGAACAGTCTGGTGCCGTCGACCGGGCCGCTGCCGCTGTCGGAAATGTTGCCGGCGCGAATGACCCGGACATCAAGATTGCGCATGCGGCGGGCGGCTTCTTCTACCTGGGCCAGCGCCTTGGCGGCGGTATCGCGCCGTTCGCCCACATCCTGGCTGAGGGATTCGTCGACAACGATCGTGAGAACGTCGGATCGAGCTTCACGCTCCTCCTCCACGGCGACGGGGTTCGCCAGGGCCAGCAACAGGCCGATCAAGGCCGTCGCGCGCCAGGCCAGTCCGCGGGCCCGCCGTATGGCGCCATAACCAAGCAACAGGACGGTTATGACCGTCAGTCCGATGATCAGTTGCCAGGGAAACACCGGCGCGAAATCGATTGTCAGCATGGCTGTGCCCCAGGCGCCATTATTGACCCAGCCTTTCGATGATGGCCGGTACATGCACCTGATCGGTCTTGTAGTTTCCGGTCAGCGAATACATCACCCAATTGATGCCAAACCGGTAGGCGAATTCGCGCTGACGTTCGCCGCCGGGGACAACCGGCAACATCGGCACGCCGTTTGAATCGACCGCCCAGGCGCCGGCCCAGTCATTGCTGCCGATAATGATAGAGGAAACCCCGTCATTATGCTGGCCGCCGCGGCGTTCGACCCAGACGGTGCCGCCGGTCCAGCGGCCGGGAAACCGTTTGAGAAGGTAGAAGCTTTTTGTCAGCACATGATCGACCGGTACCGGCGTCAGGGCGGGAATGTCCAGCCCGCTCAATAATTGCCGCAATTTGGCCGACCCGGCGCCCCCCGTGCCGAAGGGATCGAACGTCAGTGACGCCTGTTCACGGGTATCGAACAGGATATTGCCGCCGCTTCTCAAATAGGCATTCAGCTTTTCCACGGCACTATCGGATGGCGGCCGCTGTAGGGCTGATATGGGCCAGTAGAGTAGCGGGAAAAAAGCAAGCTCGTCGCGTTCGATATCGACCGCGACGGGACTGCCAGGTTCAATGGCGGTTCTTTGCCTGAGCAAGGCGCTCAATCCGACGAGACCCGATCGGCTTACGCTGTCCAGTTGCGTGTCACCGGTTACAACATAGGCCAGGCGGGTTTCTAGCGTCGCTTGTAAGGCGAACGCTTCCTCGGGATCGCTTGGTTTCGCGGTTTGCGCGATTGCGGCCGTGCCGATCAGGGCCGTCGCCACCACGGCACAGACAAGGAGCGCCGCGGCGCGAGCCGCACCTGTCCTTGTCGTCCGATGCGGTCCCAGTCCGCGCAGTACATAGCTGACCGCAAGATCAAGCAGCACGAGCAGCAACGCCGTCAGAAGAAGCCATGGCTTGACGTCGAAGCCGCTTTCCAAATCATAACTTGCTACCGAGACGCCCGACGGGACATCGCCGATCAGTGCGATTTCATCGATTCCGGTCGAGACATTCAGCGCCCGGCGGGCATCGCCCCGGCCATAATGACCGGGCGGGGTTTCCGGTCCGGCCTTGGTGTTGGCGAAGTCCTGTCCCGAAATCGCAATGGCGGTTGCCGGGGGCGTGCCAAGGACGCCAAAGCCGTCCATTGTCGCCAGGGGAGCATAGGTCGTTTTTCCATCGTCTCCCGTGACGCCCTGACTCAATGCCGCGATGCGTTGGAGCATCTCGATGAATAATCCGGAGATCGGCAGGTTCGACCATTCGGTGTTGGCGGTGGTGTGGATCAGAACAACCCAACCCGTGCCCCGCCGCTCGGCGGTTACCAGGGGCGTCCCGTCCGACAGGCGGATCCAGGTTTTTTCGTTCAAATCGATTGTCGGATCGGCAAGAACCTGGCGATGAATACGGATATCGTCGGGAATTTTAAGACCTGCGAACGGGCCTGTGTCATCGAACGGCATGAGTTTAGCCGGGCTCGTCCAGGACATGGCCCCGCCAAGTTCCCGGCCGCCGCGCAGTCTCACGGGAACTAGAGAATCCGAACCCTGGGCGAACTGAGGTCCGGCGAAACGCAGCAGCACACCCCCCTTGTCAATCCAGGCCGATAATCCATCCACTTCAGCGTTGCTGAGTTTGCCGATGTCGGCGAGCACGATCATGGCGAGTTTACGGTTCAAAAGATCTTTTACGGTTCCCGACTGGATGTCGCTGAAAGGGTCCAGGGCGCGAACCAGGTAATAATCGTCACTGAGCAGTGGCTGTGCCCCTTCGGTTAAATTGCCGGCCGCGATTCCGACCGGCCGGCGGCGCCAGCGGTCATCCATCAGAAAAACCGCGCCGGCGCCGCTTTCGCCTTCGATTTCAACGCGGGCGGCTCGGTTGCGCACATCGACCGGCAGGCGAAACAGGGCCTTGGCCTGTTTTTCGCCGGCCTTGAAACTTGCCTGTTCCCGGCTAAGCAGCCTGCCATCTTCGTCGATGAGCCGCATCCATCGCTGGGCATTGCCTCTGTTGTCGGCGCGAAGGACAGGCACCGAAATGCCCTCGGCGGTCGCGCTCGGCACCGCAATCAGATTAGCAAGCCCGTCGGCGGTGTCGCGATAAAGGCTGAGCGACCCGCGCTGCATTAACTGCGTCATCAGGGCCGCCGTGCTGGCGCTATCCAACCCGTCCGACAGCCATGCGACATGGGCCTGACCGTCGCCCGCCGCGGCGATTGCCGCGTTGGCGGCGTCGCGGTCGGTGGGCCAGGGTTGCGGCCGGATGCCGCGGAGCCTGTCGCGTGCGTCGGAAGGGCGCAGCAAATCGCTGAGGCGCAGCGGTTCGGCGGGATGGGGACGGGCGGTGGTTATATAGCGGACGGCGCGTCCGTCGCGTTCCGCCTGGTCGATCAGGGCATTCATAGCGTCAACGCGCTTGGTCCATCGCGGCGCGGAAGCCCAGCCATTGTCGATCACGATGATCAAGGGCCCATTACCCCGCAGCCGTTCCCCCGGATTCCAAAGGGGATGCGACAGACCGATAATGATCAGGGCGGCAATCAGCACCCGCAGGAGAATCAGCCACAGCGGCGTCCGGGCCGGGGTTTCTTCCTGCGGCTGCAGGGCGAGGAGAAAGCGGAGCGGCGGAAAGGCCTTGACCAGCGGCGCCGGCGGCATGACGCGCAACAGCCACCACAGCACCGGCAGGACCGCCAAGGCAGCGAGCATCCAGGGAGCGGTGAAAACAAGGGCGCCAAGATCCAGCATAGATTATTTCCCCGGTGGCTCGGATAAAAGCTGATAAAGCGTGAGCAGGGCCGTGGGCGGCGGGTGGTCGGTGCTATGCGTCGTCCAGGTCCAGCCCAGCCCGCGCGCGATATCCTTGACCGCCTGACGGTGGTTTGCCATTAGCGCCACATATTCGCCGCGAACCGCTTCGACACGGCCAATCAGCGCCGCGCCTTCCCCTTCAAGCCCTTCAAACCGCACCCGGCCGGAGAACGGCAGCGTTTCTTCCGCCGGATCGATTATCTGCAGCAGATGCCCTCGAATGCCCAACCCGCTCAAATTTTTCAGGGCTTTGGAGATCTCGGCCGGCGGCGACAAAAAATCCGAGATGAGAACCACCCGGGAATAACGCGGCAGCGGTTCGGGCTGGGGCAGGCTCAAATCCGTGACCGCGGGCGTGGTCAGGACGCCGGCGAATCTTTCCAGCACGGCCTTGCCGGTCATCGGCGCGATACCCGATCCCAGCAGTGCGATCCTTTCGCCGCCACGAACCAGCAGCGAGGACAGGGCGAGGTTGAGGAGTGCGGCCCGGTCCGCCTTTTGGGGTAAATCGTCGCTGGAGCGGTAGACCATCGACGATGACCGATCGGTCCACAGCCAGACGCTTTGCGCCGCCGCCCATTCATTTTCCCGGATGTACGTATTGTCGTGCTTGGCCGATTGACGCCAATCGATCCGCGATACGGGATCGCCCTGCTGGTACTGCCGGAACTGCCAGAAGGTTTCTCCCTGGCCAACCCGGCGCCGGCCATGCACGCCCTGGGCGACGGTGGCGGCGACCCGGTTCGCCGCAACCAGGAGGGCAGGGAGACGCGCCGCGGTTTCTTCGGCCCGTTGCCGAACAGTCGAGGGGGCGGACGCACGGGCTTTGGCGCGCCCGGCACTATTCAGGCCAAAGGAGCGCACAATCGTTCAATTACCTCATCGAGGGTTACGCCATCGGCGCGGGCCGCGAAATTCAGGGCCATGCGATGGCGTAGAATGGGTTTCGCCAAAGCCAGCACATCATCGACCGAGGGCGCGTAGCGGCCGTCCAACAAAGCGCGTGCCCGGGTTGCCAGCATAAGCGCCTGGCTGGCGCGGGGTCCCGGACCCCAGGCTACCCATTCCCGGATCTCGGGCATTGAGGTTTCGTCCGGCCGCCCCGCCCGCACAAGGTTGAGTATTGCCTGGACGACGCTGTCGCCAACGGGGATTTGGCGCACCAACCGCTGCGCGGCAACCAGATCTTCCGCGGTCAAAACCTGCTCCGCGGCGGTTTCACTGACGCCGGTGGTCTCCAGCAGGATTTCGCGTTCCGCTTTCTCCGATGGATATGTCACGTCGACCTGCATGAGGAAGCGGTCAAGCTGTGCTTCCGGCAGCGGATACGTCCCTTCTTGTTCCAGCGGGTTTTGCGTGGCCAGAACATGAAACGGGTGGGGCAGGGGGTGGTATTGTCCGGCGATCGATACACGATGCTCCTGCATGGCCTGCAGAAGCGCCGATTGCGTACGCGGGCTGGCCCGGTTTATTTCATCCGCCATCAAAAGCTGACAGAAGACCGGGCCGTGGATGAACCGGAACGACCGCGAGCCGGCGCCGCCGTCGCCTTCATCCAGGATCTCCGAACCCAGAATATCGGCCGGCATAAGATCGGGCGTAAACTGCACCCGTTTGTCATCCAGACCGAGGACCGTTCCCAGTGTTTCCACGAGCTTGGTTTTCCCCAATCCCGGAACGCCGATCAGGAGAACGTGACCCCCCGCAAGGAGCGTGATAAGAGTTTCGTCCACGACCTGTCGTTGGCCGAATATCACACGGCCAACGTGGTCGCGGACAAGAGACATCCGTTGCCTCAGGGCCTCGATTTCAGCGACGAGCCGGGCTGGCGGCGCATCAGAGACTGGGGCGGTTTGAACTTGAGTATCTGTATCGGTCACGCGGATCTCCATGAAGTCGGGCATGAGCACGGGCAGCACACTTTGAACAACTCTATTCTAAACGGACTTGAGGGCGGTCATCCACTAAATACCGTCGGCGGCCCTACCCGCGATGCGCCTTTCCGCGGCGATATCGATATGCGGATCACGCGAGACGGAATTTGGCATTATCGCGGTTCTCCCATAAACCGGCCGCCGATGGTTAAACTTTTCGCCTCTGTCTTGAAAAGGGACGAAACCGGGGATTTCTGGCTGGAAACGCCCGTCGAAAAATGCCGTATCCAGGTCGATGACGCTCCCTTTTTGGCGATTGATATCTCGGCGTCCGGCTCCGGACGGGACCAGAAGGTAAGTTTCCGCACAAATCTTGACGAAAATGTGACGGCGGATCCCGACCATCCAATTCGAATCCTACACGATTCGATGACCGGTAATCCGTCGCCCTATGTACTGGTCCGCGACGGTCTGGAGGCCCTGATCTCTCGCGCCGTGTATTATGACCTCGTGGATCTCGCGGTTGAAGAGACGCGCGATGGCCAAACGCACCTCAGCGTGTGGAGCGGTGGCACTTCATTCGAACTCGGCGTTGTTTAGAAACGGAAACGGCATCAATCGATGCGTGATCGGATAATATCGGCGTTCAGTCAGCCTGGTCTTCCACCGGACAGCGACCTGCCGCGGCGCCTCTGGCCGGCGCCCCCGCGGGGCGGTGCGTATGGCGACCTGACCCACGCGGCGGTTCTGGTGCCGCTGATCGACCATGCGACCGGCATGTCGGTCCTGCTGACTCGGCGAACCGAGGAATTGCCGGACCATGCGGGCCAAATAGCCTTTCCCGGCGGGCGTAAGGATTTGTCGGACCTCAGCCCGGAGGACACCGCCTTGCGGGAAACCGAGGAAGAAGTCGGGATCAACCGGACACAAATTCAGGTGATCGGCCGTTTGACCGCCCATGACACCCGTACCGGGTACCGCGTCGTGCCGGTCATCGGCGTGGTTGACCCGCCGTTCACCCTTAGCCCGGAACCGTCCGAGGTTGCTCATATTTTCGAGGTGCCGCTGGATTTTATCCTCGATCCGGCCAATCATCGGCTGGAAGCGTATAAAGGCGCGGAAGCCGGCCGAAAATTCCGCGCAATACCGTACGGTGAACACTATATCTGGGGTCTTACCGCGCGTGTTCTGTTTGAACTGGCAGAGGTGTTGAGGAAATCATGATCAGAGTGCTGCTTCTCATCTTTGTACCGTTATTCCTGCCGGCGGCGGTCTTTGTGATCTGGCGGACCTTCGTTCCGCCCAAATTTGGCGGGTCGGAGGCAATCGCGCGGGACCAGTGGGAGCCGCTGCCCTGGCCGTGGCTGCTGGGCTGTGGCGGCGTACTCATGGCGATAACCATGACGGCGGTGGTGCTGTTCCCCGAAATCTTCGGCGGCATTTGATCGCACGACACATTCTGTCATCAGGGAATCTCGGATCGTGGAACCAGCCGGAAAACTCAAGCCTGAACCCTGGATGACCGAACGGGAAACGGTCGCTGTCATGCACGCCTTGATGGCGGATGGCGTGCCGGCCCGGTTTGTCGGGGGCTGTGTCCGGGACTCTATCCTGGGGCGGGCGGTCAAGGATATCGACATTGCGACCGCCGAACCGCCCGACCGTGTGGTCGCGCTGCTCGAGACCGCCGGCCTGAAAGCCATCCCGACGGGCATCGACCATGGAACGGTAACGGCCGTGGTTGACGGCGCGCCGTTCGAAATCACCAGTTTGCGTCGTGACGTGGAAACATTCGGGCGCCGCGCGCGCGTCGCCTTTACCGATGACTGGGCGGCGGACGCCGAGCGCCGCGATTTTACCATGAATGCGGTGTTCTGCGATCTGGACGGCACGCTCTATGACCCGACAGGCGGTCTGCCGGACCTCAAGGCAGGCCGTGTCCGGTTTGTCGGCGAGGCGCGCGAACGGATCCGGGAAGATCAGTTGCGGCTGCTGAGATATTTCAGGTTGTATGCCTATTACGGGACCGGGCCGGCCGATCGGGCGGCGTTGCTTGCCTGTCGCGAGATGGCGCCGAAAATCCGCACTCTGTCCGCCGAGCGGATCTGGTCGGAACTGAAACGTCTTTTAAGTGCCCCGGCGCCGGCCCCTGTCTTCGACCTCATGGCGGAGTGGGACGTGTTGCGCCATGCGCTGCCCGAAGCGGGCAGCCGGGCGCCCCTGGCCCGCCTTGTCGACATAGAGGCAAAAACCGCCACGGTCCTCGATCCGGTCCGGCGGTTGTCTATCTTGTTGGACATTGACGATGCCGGGGCAATCGACTTCGCGGGGCGGCTTCGCCTGTCGCAAGCCGAGACGCAGCGTCTGCGGACTTTCGTCACGCCGCCAATGCGCCCGTCGCCGGACGGGACCGCGGCGCAACATCGCGTGATGCTTTATCGGCTGGGCGAAGATTTGTTTGCCGACCTCGTTCTACTGGGCTGGTCGCTGGACCGGTCAGGACCTGACGAGGCCTGGCGTACCCTGCTTACTCTGGCCGAGCGCGCGCCGGTGCCTGACTTTCCCCTCAGCGGCAGGCACGTGCTGGCGCTTGGCGTGGAAAGCGGCCCCCAGGTCAGAGAATTGTTAGATTCCGTTGAACGCTGGTGGATCGTCAATGATTTCCAGCCGGACCGGGCGGCCTGCCTGGAGCAGCTAAAATTGGCGGCGCCATCGCGCCGCTGACGGGGCGCTGTTTTGTCACTTTATATGCCCGTTCGGCGCCCGCCAGCCTCATTCAGGACGGACCCGGGTTTAATCCCATAGCGGAATTCAGAGGCTGAATTTCCGCCGTCGAGGGGAAAGCTGACGTAATTTTCCGGGACCGGGATTTCAGTTACCGGCCA
Organism: Pseudomonadota bacterium; assembly: GCA_027624735.1. GTDB lineage: Bacteria > Pseudomonadota > Alphaproteobacteria > MPNO01 > UBA2964 > JAQBTY01. The sequence goes on from JAQBTY010000040.1 coordinate 9,112, forward strand.
GCACCGGATATCCGTGTTGCAGAGCCGCATACCCGCTTTCCGATGTGGACCTTTCGAATTAGCTCGCGGGCTTCCCTCCGCCACCATCGCCAACGAGACTGAATGGCGCCCTGAAGATGGGATGGGCGTAGGAGAAGATGATATTGCCTTGCCCGTCTTTGAAGCCCGGACGGTCGATCAGGGCGAGCATGGATTGTCTCAGCGCGTCCGCGCGGCTGAGCGACGGATCCTTCGCCTGGCGGCCAAATATGTCGGTCGTCAACGCCCGCGCAGAGGTGGTCTCCACCGGCCAGTTGCTGACCAGCAGCGCCCGCGTGCCGGCATAGAAGAAGGCGCGGCCGAGGCCCGATATCGCTTCCGCGCCGTCGCCGTTTCCCGATGCGGTATTGCAGGCAGACAGCACGACCCAGTCGGCATCGAGCTTGAGTTCCAGGATCTCGCCCATTGTCAGCAGCCCGTCTTCCCTGCCGCCGGTAACCTCCGGCGCGCTGAGGGCGAGCGCGGGCTGGGTCAGGCCGTTGAGATCGCCGGGCACCAGACCATGGGTCGCGAAGGCAAGCACCTTGTAGCCGGATAAAGTCATCGATCTTACCCGCTCCTCACCGGCCTCCTTACCGGTAAAAACGTCGCGGCTGAGGTCGGCATTCAGGGCGAGCGCTATGCTTCTTACCTCGTCGGCGGTATCGGGCAATCTCGGAAGATTGGCCAGGCCGGCGCTCGACACCCCGTCGAACTTCGGCGCGGCACGCAGATGCACCTTAAGGCCGCGCACCGTAATACCGCGACTGGTGAGCGCTGCGGTCTTCGTTGGTCTTGCCTGAACCACGGTCGTGGCTTGCGCCATACTGAACCATGGGTCGCCAAAGCCCACGAAGGCGCGCCGCGTTGCGGCCGCCGGGGGTAAATTTCTAAGCAGGGCTAAAGACGAAACCGACGGCAGCACGGTCACGGTATGCGTGCGGGCAAGCCATGGGACAGTACGGTATTTAGAAAATAGTGGTTTTCCTTCCGTGGGCAAACGGACGGGTTTTGTGATCAGAACGGAAAACGGCAGCTGGCCGAGCGCACGGTGCCCCACCACCAAAAGACTGCGTGCGTCCTTCCAGCCGGATTCGACCGGGGCCAACAGTGCCTGATACAGACGCTGCGCAAGACGGACGTCGAAGTCTGGAATATCGCCCAGTGTCGCGGCGGCTGGATCGAGTGCTCGCCGAAGGCCGCGCACCGCCGATCCGATCCGATCCCGTCCCAGGGGTGCGGCCGTGAACGCCACCTCGCCCGTCTTCGGCACTGCCCAGACGTAAGTTTTCTCCGCGCTTACGAAAGTGGCGATCAAAGCTTCCCGCGGCTTGAGCATGGCACGCACCTGCGGGATTGTCGCCGGGGCGGGGTTCATCAATGCCGCGTAGTCGGGGAAGCGGTGGCCGATCTCTTCGTTCAGAGAAGCGCGTGCGGAACGCAGACTATCGATGCGGGTCCGTAGCGCTTCAAGAGCCTTCGGATCCTGCTGCTTGAGCGGTACGCTGACGGCGTCCGCCAGCAGCCCGTTCAGCGCGCCGATCTGTTTGATGGCATCCTGTTCGCGCCGCGCCAGATCGGCGAGATCCGGATCCCTGGTGGCGGCGCGCGCGGCGCTTGCGGCCAGGGCGCTTTGGACGGACTGGCCCCGTACGATTTCCGCCATTTGAAACGCTTCAGCGGCCGCGTCGATGGTGGCGGCGCGTTCGGTGGCCGTGCCGCGAATTCTGGAGAGCAGGCGGATGTAGGCTTCGAGTATCCGTGCGATGCGCTGATCGCGCCCGGTCCGGGTAGAGCTTTCACCATCGGACCGGCGCGACCGTTGCAGCAAAATTGGTATCGCGCCGCGAAACGCCTCGAGCGCCGCTTTATCTTTTCCGTTTGCCATGAGCGCTATCGCCAGCGTCGCCCTGGCCAACGCCGTATTGGCATGTTTGTCGCCCATTCTGGCGCGGAAATGTTCGAACGCACTGCGGGCGACGCGAAGCGCTTCCTCGTGACGTTTGTTCCTGAGGAGCGCCATGGCATAGAGACTGTTGTTCAAAATGGCGGTCGGCGCCAATTTATCTCCCTCGCCCAGCGCCGACTTGATCACCTCGAACTGTTCCAGCGCCGCCCGCCATCGTGATTGCGCGCCATAGGCGCTTGCGAGACGCAGGCGTGAACTCAGCATGAGCCCCGAGTTCGCGCTCGCGCCTGTCTTTTCGATGATTTCGATAGCGGCCTTGGCCAGCGCCTCGGCGTCGCGGGAGCGTCCCTGGGCGCCCATCACGCCCGCGAGGTGTCTGGTTAGAGACGCCACGAGCGTGGTGTATCGGCCGGAACGCTTCAGCGCGGACAGAAGCGCCGCCCGGATTTCGATCTCCGCTTCGATCAGACGCCCCTGGCGCCGGAGATTGCGGCCCAGGTTTCCCCGCGAGAAGTCCAGCATCCGGGGCGGAACCTTGAAATCCGCGCCGAGGTCTCTTCGGGCCCTGATGAACCTGTCTATGGCGGACCGATGAAGGCTTTCGGCTTCGGCGAATTTTCCGCTACTTTCGAGGAGGGTAGCCTTGGCGCCTTCGATCGCTTGCAGCATGCGATCCTGCCAGCGGGCCCAGATACGGCTGCTCCGCCGGTCAGCGCCGTTGCGGATATCCTCTATTTCCCTTTGGGCTTGCGCCAGATAGCGCTTGCCGCCATCCAGATCACCCATCGAGACGCGCACCCGGGATATGGTAGACGCCATGTTAACCAGCCTGACGCGCCGTTTTTCTACCCGATAGGCTTCGTCCAAATGCCGGGAGGCGTCGCGGCGGTTGCCGATGGATCTTTCCGTTATGCCCAGCCAGAACAGCACATCGGATTTTTCCTTGCCGATCCAGCCCGATGACAACTCGTTCGCTTTCGTCAGATCGGCCAGGGCCTGGGGAAGGCGGCCGATCTTTTGGGCCGTCCTACCGCGCTCGTAATAGAAGCGCGCCAAGGCATCCCGGTTGGCGCCGGTCGGCGGCTCGCTGTCGGCTTGCGCCGATTGCCGCCCTTCGACCTCCACGTTCTCGCGTTTTTGCGAGTCGAGGATCGCGGTGATGTCGGCAATGGTCTTGGGAGGTGGAACGAACGATTGTCCCGCGAACGTCGCCGTAACCTTTTTCGCGTCCGCCAATGACAGGACCGGCGGACCTTCTGGCTGGCAGGCTCCAAGCGCGAAAACAGCCATGGCTGCGAGGCACAGCATGCACAAATGCCGTGATTGATGCGCGGCATTCGTCTGATCGATATAACTTGTCCCTCTGGACATCGCGACCTCCGCCTTTAAGGGCCGATAAATCGCAACAATAACGCATGAAAATTAAAGGATGTGTGTATGGTGAAAAATGAGACGCTGACGCCAAAATCGCTGGCGCGGCGTCATCTGACACCTCCAGGCGCTCGTCGCGCCTATTCTAGGTGTCCACTAATTCAGGGCAAAACCACAGAGCCATTCGCGCCCGTGAATGGCCATCCGAATTTACGTCTGATTTTTCCCGGGAAGGGGCGTTCTGCCCTAATTGCTCTGCACGCCTTCGATAAAGGCGTGCAGGCAGGCGTTGAAGGCGGCGGGGTGTTCGCGGTAGGTGAAGTGGCCTGACTGGTTGAAGACGTTGAACTGCGCCCGGCGTTCCCGCGCCGCGATCAGATCATAGAGCGCGCGGCCCATCTCGACCGGCGCGGTGGGGTCGTTATAGCCCCAGATCAGCTGTGTCGGCCGGCCCATGCCGTGATCGCGCATCCAGGCGAACATATTGATCTTGTCCCTGGCGAGCTGCGGCAGGAACAATGTATGGCGCAGCCCGTCGCCGCTTGCCGCCATTTTTCGGACCGCTTCCTGGTAACTTGGCTGTTGGCCTATTTCGACCAGGGCGTCGATCCACTCGTCCGATACATGCGCCGCGCTATAGGAATAATGCTCCATGATCCAGCGCTGGCTATCGGCTGTCAGACGCGGCTCCGGCGGGCTGGCGAGGACGATTTCGTTCAGCCCGACCCCCGGCGCGCAGCTGTTGCTGTCGATGATGGTGCAGGTCCGGACCAGATCGGGCCGGTCCATGGTCATGCGGCAGGTGATATAGCCGCCCCGTGAATGGCCCACCAGATGGGCGTTCTGGATACCCAGCGCATCGAGCGTGGCCGAGGCATGGCGGACAACCGCGCCCATGGTGTAATCTTCGTCCCGGTTGGGAATGCCGGTATAGCCTTGTCCGATCTTGTCGATGGCAAAGACGCGGTAGTTTCTGGCGAGACCGTCGAAATTTAGCGCCCAGTCCAGTGCGCAATCGGCGGCATCGTTGGAGCCGAAATTGCCGCCATGAAACAGCACCATGGCTGGTCCGTCGCCCTGTTCGTAATAACAGGTGCGTACTCCGTCGACGTCAATGAATTTGCGCTCTGTCATCGGCATGGAATATTCTCCGTCAGAGTTTGACCCAAAAAGAATGTGTTGATTACCAATATGTTGGAAGACTGAAAATCTCTTTCGTCATTGCCGGACTTGATCCGGCAATCCAGGCAGAGCGCTGGGATAACAAGAGTTTCTGGACCCCCGGGTCAAGCCCGGGGGTGACGAAAAGAAGACGGCCATGGGGGGTAACCTAATGAAAGATCATAATTCATTTCGGGCCTGACTATCGGACAGCCTTCCCCGGCCCAAACAGGTGGCAGGAAACGCCATGATCGCCATCGAAGGCCAGCTCGGGCTCCTTTTCCGAGCATATCTTCTCGGCGAACGGGCAACGGGGGTGGAAGCTGCATCCCGGCGGCGGGTTGATTGGGCTCGGCACGTCTCCCTCCAGCACGATACGCTCCGCTTTCCTGGAAGGATCCGGGATGGGTACGGCCGAGAGAAGCGCGCGCGTATAGGGGTGCTGACTATCGGAATAGATTTTCGTCGCCGGCGCGATTTCGACGATCTTGCCAAGATACATCACCGCGACCCGGTCGCTGACATGTTCGACGACGCGCAAATCATGGGAGATAAAGAAGTAGGTGAGCTTGAATTCCGTCTGGAGATCCTGCAGCAGGTTCAGGATCTGCGCCTGGATCGATACGTCGAGCGCCGATACCGCCTCATCCGCGACAATGAATTTTGCATTGACGGCGAGCGCCCGGGCGACACCGATACGCTGACGCTGGCCGCCGGAAAATTCGTGGGGATATCTGCCGTAATGTTCTTCGCGCAGCCCGACCTTGTCGAGCAGTTCCATCACGCGGAATTTCAAATCGTCGCCGCTGGCAATTTTATGAATCTCCATGCCTTCGCCGATGATGTCGCCGACCCGCATGCGGGGGTTCAGCGATGAGTACGGGTCCTGGAAGATGATCTGCATCTTGCGCCGGATTTCCCGCATCTCCGTCGCGTTATAGTCTGTGATGTTCTGATCTTCGAAGATCACGTCGCCCGACGTGGGCTCGATCAGGCGAATGACGCACCGTCCAAGGGTCGATTTTCCGCATCCCGATTCACCAACGAGGCCAAGGGTTTCGCCGTCTTCGATATCGAGCGTCACCCCGTCGACTGCCCTGACGTCTTCCTTCAGGCGGGACATAAAGCCCTGGGCGACGGGGAAAAACTTGGACAGGTTCTTGATCTGAAGCAACGCCATGGTCAGTTCACCTTCAGGCATGCCACCCAGTGGCCGGGCTCTACCTCGATAAGCGGCGGCTGATCGGCGGCGCACGCATCGTCGGCGTGTACGCAGCGCGTGCGGAAGCGGCATCCGGTTGGCCAGTCGAGCGGGCTCGGTACAATTCCGGGGATGGCTTGCAGCCGGACCGTCTTGCCAACGGCGCCCGGCAGGGAATTCATGAGGCCGATTGTGTAGGGGTGAAGCGGGCGGGAAAATATCACCGCCGGCACGGCGCGCTCGACGATCTTGCCGGCATACATAACGGCGACTTCATCGGCTCTTTCCGCGACAACGCCAAGATCGTGGGTGATCAGCAGCACCGCCATGCCGAGCTTTTCCTGCAGTTCGCCGATCAGTTCCAGTATCTGCGCCTGAATGGTGACGTCGAGCGCCGTTGTCGGTTCGTCCGCCATCAACAGGGTGGGATTGCAGCAGAGCGCCATCGCGATCATGACCCGCTGGCGCATCCCGCCGCTGAGCTGGTGAGGGTAATCCTTCAGCCTTTTTTCGGGCTCCGCGATTTTGACCAGGTGGAGCATGTCGATGGCCCGCTCGCGCGCTTCCTTCTTCGATACCTTCTGATGCAGGATAACGGATTCCATGATCTGTTCGCCGATCGAAAAGACCGGGTTCAATGATGTCATGGGCTCCTGGAAAATCATCGAAATTTCGTTGCCGCGGATTTCCCGCATGCGGTCTTCGCTGAAGGTGGCGAGGTTTTCACCCTGATAATTTATTTCGCCGCCGACAAGGCGCCCGACACCTTTGTCCAGCAGTTGCATGACCGATAGCGCCGTAACACTTTTGCCGCAGCCGCTTTCGCCGACCAGCCCCATGGTCTTGCCAGCCTCTATATTGAAAGTGACGCCGTCGACAGCCTTGACCTCGCCATCGCTTGTAAAAAACGATGTGCTGAGGTCCTTGATTTCCAAAAGGACGCTCATTCCTGCTCCCAAAAAAACTTTTCGGATCGTCGGTCAATGGAACCACCACCGCGATCTCGTCTTGCCGCCCCGTCGGTGGGGCAGGAAGGTACTCTCCTGCCTTACGGGCTCATATGCAAGTGGCTGTCTAAATTTTTCGACAGTCGCCGCTCCACCGGATCCCTGATTCGCCGTGTTTCGGCTATGCCTTTGCGGCAGGCGAAAAATTGCATAGGTTGCGCCGGTGACTAACAGCAACGCCAAACCAGGAAACGATACGAATTCGATGGAGCAGCTAAAGGCACTGTGCCTTACGGAAGCGAATTTTTCTGAATTGCCGAATTTTCAGGAAGGCAAGGTTCGGGATTCCTACGATTTACCGGACGGGCGCAGAATCATGATCACCACCGATCGCCAGTCCGCCTTCGACCGGGTGCTGGCCGCCGTCCCTTTCAAGGGCCAGGTGCTTAACCAGACCGCACGGTTCTGGTTCGACCAGACCGCCGATATTTGCCCCAACCATGTTCTCGATTATCCCGACCCGAATGTTATCGTTGCCAGAAAGCTGTCCATGGTGCCGGTCGAAATGGTGGTGCGAGACTATATCACCGGGTCAACGGAAACCAGCATCTGGCCCATGTATAAACGGGGCGAGAGGACGCTTTATGGAATCCGGTTTCCCGATGGGCTGGTGAAAAATCAAAAACTGCCCGAGACCATTCTTACCCCGACGACCAAGGCCGAACAGGGCGGTCACGATGTCCCCATAACGCCGGAAGATATTGTGGCGCGCGGTTTGCTGAGCCAGGATATGTGGGATGAGCTTGCCCGGCTTAGCCTCGCGATATTTGCCCGCGGGCGCGAGGTTGCCGCCCGGAACGGCTTGATCCTGGTGGACACAAAATATGAGTTTGGCCTGGATAGTGAAGGCAGGATTACACTGGCCGATGAAGTGCATACGCCGGATTCCAGCCGCTACTGGCACGCACGGAGCTATGCCGAACGGTTGGCGTCCGGCTTTGAACCCGAAAGCCTCGATAAGGAATTCTTGCGGCTGTGGATTGTCGCACGCTGCGATCCCTATAAGGATCCCATTCCCGAGGTTCCGCCCGAAACCCTGATCGAGTTCAGCGAGAAATATATCGCCCTATATGAGATGGTAACCGGGCAACATTTCGAGAGGCCCTCAGGGGACCGGCCGGTCCGCGACCGGGTGCGCGACAATCTGGCGAAGGCCTTTCCGGAGTATTTTTTATAATCTTGTGGTTTGCCGGTTCGGCCAAAGATTCGGCCAAAGATTCGGCCAAAGAATTGTCAGGGCCGTTTCGCCACGATATGAAATATGTGCCAATGCTTTTGGTGGCCGCGGGGCGTGACGCTATCGTCTTCTTCTTCGCGAAAGAATTCCATATCGAGTGGTTCCAGCAGGGCGTCGATGCCGCTTTTGGTGAAAAAGGTGATCCCGGGACGGCCTCCTACCCAGCTGTCGCGGTCGCCATATAGCTGACAAGAGATGCGTCCGCCGCTCCGAACAGAAACAAGAATACGGTCCCACAGGTCGGGGAATTTGGCGGGATCGACAAGGGGCAGGGCGAAGCTTGAGTTGACCAGATCGGCATCTGGCAGGGTCATGTCTTCAAACCGGCCAACATGGGTTTCCAGCAGGGAGTCCGCCGGCAGATCTTCCCGTGCCGTCAAACCGGCGATCGCCGCCGCTTCGGCATCGACAGCCAGGACATGCCAGGAACGGCGCAGCAATTCGATGGTATCGCGGCCGTTTCCGCAGCCAAGATCGACAGCGAAATGGCGGTCGGCCGTGCCCAATTCGGTCTCGAACCGTTCAAGGGCAAACAGCAGGGTGTCTCTGGGTGGCCGGGTACCCGTCTTGTCGTAATAGGATTTCCAGTGTTCCGTGCCTTCGTCGCTCATGGGACCTCGTTGTTGGTCAGCCAATACCGGCTTCTCTCTCATTAAAGTTTTTTTTAGCGTAACCCGGCAAGTTCGATGTTTGTTTCGGTTGTTGGCTCCCAGGTGGGCCGGTATGTTGTTAGAGTGTAATCATCAACGATCCGTAATATCACCCTTGAAAGAAGAAGGTGGAGAAATCACTTTTGCTGAAGAACCTCATCCCATCGGTTGCAGCCCCGATGGGACGGATTTTCTTGGACAGCGCCCTTACTCTGAATTGAACTGATCTTGGATTTCGCGGATACCGAACTTTGGGCCATGTGCCAGGTCATTTTTATCGACCTGGTGCTGGCGGGCGATAATGCCATTGTCGTTGGCATGGTCGCCGCGGGCGTCGCGCCCGAGCAACGCCGCCGCGTCATCATCGGCGGGATCGCGACGGCCGTCGTTCTGCGCATCATGTTCGCGGCCGTGACCATGCAATTGCTCGGAATCATCGGTCTTACCCTCGCGGGCGGTCTTCTTTTGTTGTGGGTTTGCTGGAAGCTATACCGGGAACTCCGCGAACAGGCCGCGGAGGCAAGCGGTGTACAGGCTCTCGATAATGGTAATGGGGAATCCGGTATGCCCCGAAAAACCATCAGGCAGGCGATCGTGCAGGTTGCCGTCGCTGATTTTTCCATGTCGCTTGATAATGTATTGGCGGTCGCCGGCGCCGCATCCGATCACCCGCGCGCGATGGTTTTCGGCCTGATATTGTCGGTTGTCCTCATGGGCGTTGGCGCGACCTTTATCGCGCATTTACTGCAGCGCCATCAATGGATCGCCTATCTTGGTCTGGCCGTGATCGGTTATGTCGCTGTGTCCATGACTTGGCGGGGCGGTTTCGAACTGGCCAGTGTCGCCGGCCTGTGATTTCGGGTTCCCCAGTCAGGCCGATTTCTATCCCCAGTTGATTTTTCCGATGTTATTTAGTATAATGCCGGTGGAAATTGGGATCTGGGGAAGACTCCATGCGGAACAGTAAATTGCCGGCATATTTGCCGGTGGACCATCGTGCGAATTTTTCTGGATATCGGACCGAAACACAGGCCGTAGCCGCGGCGCCTTTGCCATGGCCGGTTCGCCGTCGAATCGGCCTGTTCGTCGCGCTCGCCCTTGTGGCGTGGATCGTCGCGCTCTCGCCGATTCTGCTGATTACCTAGCCGCACACGTTACCACAGAGAAATTGGCCGGCGCGCAAATTTTGTGCATGGCTCGCACATGTCTGTCATCCTGGCGCTTTATCTATTGCCCTCTCAAGTAGTATTCCGACCTGTCGGGTTAAGAGTAAGCATCCGGTGAGTACCGCGATCAGGCGGCTTGAGCGTAAGCATCCGGTGAGTACCGCGATCAGGCGGCTTGAGCGGTCTGGCGGGCTGTCTTGCAGTTCCA
>JAQBTY010000477.1 GCA_027624735.1 Pseudomonadota bacterium
CCCTCTCCGCCCCGATTGGGGGGGAGAGGGCTGGGGTGAGGTGGGGCTAGAGGCACACGCTGGCGTGGATCCAGTCGGACATAAGCGTAAGGTTCCTTGGAACCAGGGGGGACAAGACCATGGCCATGCCGAAAAAAGGCAAATTTGTCACTGTCGATGGCGTCAAAACACACTATTACGAAAAAGGCACCGGCAAGACTGTCGTGCTGGTCCATGGCGGCAATTTCGGCTCGGCCGAGGCATCCGGCAACAGCTGGACGTGGAGCCGCAACTTCGATTATCTGGCCCGCAAGTTCCATGTGGTGGCGGTCGACAAGCTGGGACAAGGTTACACCGGCAATCCGAAGCGCGATGCCGATTACACCATGCATGCGGTGGTCCGGCATCTCGGCGGGTTTCTGCGTCAGCTTAAGCTGGAAAACACCCATCTGGTGGGTCACTCAAGAGGCGGCTACGTGACCGCCCGGCTGACCCTGGAGCAGCCGAACCTGATTGAGTCATGCACCTGTGTCGACAGCAATACGCTGGCGCCGGGTGTCGGCATGAACGAGGTGGTGCTGGCCAACCCGCCGCACCCGGCGCTCAGCCGCGAATGCCAGCGCTGGGTGATTGAACGGTATTCCTACGGGCACGAACATATCGACGATGACTGGCTGGATGTGATGGTGGATATCGGCAAGCAGGCCAAGACCCGTCAGGCCATCGACAAGCTGGAAAAGCAGAAGCTGAAAACACAGCAGTTCCTGCCCGGCCTGTCGAAAGACCGCGGCGACACGTTCGCCCGTATCCGCGATACCGGCATGCGGCGGCCGACCATGATCATGTGGGGCTATAACGACCCGACGGCGCTGCTGGAGCAGGGCCAGCGGCTGTACGATTTGATCGCCTCGACAGAACGGCGCGCCTACATGCACATTCTCAACCGGTCGGGCCATTTTTCCATGCGCGAGCAGGCCGATAATTTCAATGCGACGCTCGCCGGCTTCATCCAGAGCGTATGAGGGACTGATGCCAGACGATTACACCACCACCGGATCATGGCAGGCGCCGGAGACTCTGAGTCATGAGGCGCTGATCGCGGCGTCCGATGAATTGCTTGGCCGCCCCGATATCGCGTTCTCGGAAAAGGAGCACATCTTCCGCATCAACAGCCTCGGTCTCGACTGGGACATGGGCGTCATGGTGTATGAGCCCGACGACAAGGCGAAAATTCCGGCCGGCGCCAATGGCCGCAAGGTGGGGCTGTTTCTGCTGCATGGCGGCGCCGGCGATTACCGTTCCATGCAACGCCTTGCGCGCATGCTGGTCGGCAAATTGGGCTACAAGGTCACCAGCATGACCTATCCCGGGCGGCTCTTCCTGCCCGATCCCAGCCGTAACTGGCCGGGCGATACGGTGAACCCGGATGGTACCGTCAGAACCCCGATCTGGCTCGACGGCGAAATCATATCGCCCGACGAGTATGAAATCGTCCACGATACAAGCCTGCGGGCCCGCTATGGCACAAGGATCGCCGCCCGCGCCAAACCCGGATCCCGGTTCCATGATCGCATGGCGGCCTGGCCGGCGGCTTTCGAGGAAGCCATGAAGACCATCTGCCGCGATCATTTCCCCGACGGGGAATACTCGATCTATCTGCACGGCCATTCCACCGGCGGGCCGTTCGTCCACATGCTGTGCCAGCGCATCGACAATATTGCCGGGGTCGTGGGTATCGAAAATTCACCGTTCGGCTATATGTACCAGAAGATGGTGGGGATCGAATGGCCCGACCCGTTTACCGACGTGGTGATCCGCACCTGGCGCGACATCGCCCGCTACAAGGGCGCCGAGGTGCGCAGTCAGGAGGGCGACGCGGCCCTCATGCGTCTGCCGTGGCTCATGGAAGACGTGTTCGAGTCATGGCAAAAAGGCGTTCATTTGCCGCAATTCAAGGCCGAATACCCGCTGCATTACGGCAATTTAACGACCATGGCCGACGCGGCAAAAGCCGCGGCGGCGCGGCTGAAGATGAACGCCGACGAAACAGAGGCGCTGGTGGCGCAATATCGCGGCTATTGCCATGAGCTGCGCGGACCCGACGTGAGGCGTGTCCCACCGATCCTGCTCGCCATCTGCAAGCACAGCCGCGACCATACGGACAAGGCCTATCGCGAGGTGGTAACGCCCCTGTTCGCCGCCATGGACCCGGCCCCCAAGGTCAGCGTGGTGCGCCTCGAAATCGGCACCCACGGCTATGAAAAACCCGAAGAAGGTCTCCCCATGGGGCTGGTGCCCTCGATAGCCAAAATGTGGCACGACGCGATTATGGGTGGTTATTACGTGGCGAATTAGAACGTGATGACTTTAGCTCGATCAAGCCCCGCCTCACCCCGTACCCAAGACGGCAACGCAGAAGTCGCGGCCGTACCAACAGAGACATTAGGGGAAAAGAGAGGCGGGCATGTTTCGCCCGATGGCGCCTGAACGCACCACGCGCCAGGCGATTTTCGTTCACCCGGAACCGGCGTTGCCCGGTGCACCTTGATGGCGCGAAGTAACAAATATCTATTTTCGAGGATCAACCCCATGCACTGTATAATTTAACCATATTTGCGACATAAAAGATCAATTCGGGCCATCAATTTGACATGATTTTCCCGGCACCTTGATCCTGGCCCCGCCACTAACGGAGCAGCGATTAAACGCAACGGATCTGGTGGCGGACGCGGCACCGTCATGTAAAGAAAACTTGACGCATTCGGTGCGCTGAACTATAAGTTTTCCTTAGTTCCCGACGTGCGTCCATCGCGCTTCGGGATTTTTATTGCCTGAATTCGAAGCGCTATTCATCCTGCCCGGCATCCGCCGCGAGCGGGTTTTTTTCGCGCTTTCTCCCCTGACAATCTGGAGACCCGTAAGCCTCCGGTGAGGGCCGCCTGGACGTTGGGCTACGATTGATGGACTCTCTGGGTTTATGAAGTGG
>JAQBTY010000041.1 GCA_027624735.1 Pseudomonadota bacterium
CAGTTACCACATATAGACGAGCCTGAGTTAACGGGATAAGCCACCGCCCGTCAAGTTGCGGATGGAAGGGACTAGATTGGCGCCGCGGCTGGCCTTTGTTTCAATGAATTCGAAACCTTCGTCACTTAGCGTCCCCTCTCGCGATCGGGAACTATTGTGGCCGCGGTAAAATGCGGCGCGACGAATATTAGGTCGTTGGAAAAAGTCTACTCCATGGAAAAGACGGGCATATCTGCCGATTTTGGCGCTCAGGCCAAATGGCGCGGTCGGTTTCATGATTGAATCATCCCTGCTCGCGAATCGCCAACCGGAAGACTGTGTGACACCGTCGGAGCATCGCATCCTGGATCGCGCCCCCCGTGTTGCAATTATCGGCGCCGGTCTTATGGGACGGTGGCATGCCCGTGCCATTCGCCGAGCAGGCGGTCGTATCGCCGCCGTGGTCGACGGCAATATCGATCGCGCGCGATCTCTGGCCAGCGGAGCGTCCGCCTCCACCAGTGCGGAAGAGTTGCTGAGCGGCGCCATGGGCGGCAAGGCCATCGACGTGATCCATGTCTGCACGCCCGGCGAAACGCATTATAAATTCGTTCACGCGGCACTCGAAGCGGGCGCGCACGTGATGGTCGAAAAGCCGGTCACTGAATCGGTCTCCGAGACGAAAATGCTTTTCGATCTGGCCGCGGCCAAAGGCCTGTATGTATGCCCAGTGCACCAGTTTCCCTTCCAACGGGGCGTCGCACGCGCCACGAAGCTTCTGAGCGGTTTGGGGCCGGTCCACGAAATTGCCTTTACGATTTGCTCGAGCGGAGGCCTGGGCTTGGACGCGGAAGGTCTCGACGCGACCGTAAACGATATTCTCCCCCATTCGTTTTCGGTGCTTCGATTTTTATGGCCGGAAACGGCGCTCTGTCCCAACGACTGGGCGGCTTTCCGATCGGCGCCCGGCAATCTTCATGTTGCGGGACCCCATGGCCGCGCACAGATGACGGTCACTATCAGCATGCATGCCAGACCGACATGCTGCGAACTGGTGATACGCTGTGCCAAGGGGACGATCGCCATCGATTTCTTCCACGGGTTTGCCTCACTCGAACGGGGCGGGGTATCGCGTTTGAGCAAAATATTGCGGCCATTCAAACGCGCGGACGGGGTATATCTGGCGGCATCCCTGAATCTTGTTCGGCGGGCGGTTGCCCGCGAGCCGGCCTACCCAGGATTGCTCGATCTGGTACAGCGCTTTTACGGTGCCATCGCCGGCAAAGGGCCACTCCCAATCGATCCCGCCGATACGATCGCGGTTGCCGAGGCCCGCGCCGCTGTGATGGAAAAGGCGGTTTATACCAAGGGTCGTTGAATTTGCTATGAAACGCGGCGCCTCGGCCTTAGGCGATCACTTCATGAGCTTGATGTCGGCATAGTTCCCCTTGGTCCGTACTGTCACGGTCACGTCGACCTTGTTCGGGTTGCGCCAGTACCAGCCGTGATGGCCATAGAATGCCGCTTCAATCACACCCTCACCGCCCTTGGCGTGCTGTCCCCTTTCGTACCGCTTGAAGGCATCGCCGGGACCTTCCCCGTGGCTGTTGAAGCTCACCGTGCCACCCTCGACAGACCATGAATAGGTTGCCTTCGCGCCCTTTTTCATCCGCAATTTAACCTCGGCGGCATGACCCGGCTTGAGGGTGACCGACATTTCATCGGTGCGCTCGACCATCTGCTCAAGCGGCACCTTCCTCTCACCCACTTCGACGAAACCGGTTAGGGCGCCAAGACCGGTGGGATCGATACCGTACTCCGCCGGCAGCACGATGGTAAAAAGCAAGGCCACCGCCGCGCCCGCGGCGATGACCGTGGAACGCAGGAGCTGCCTCGAGGTCGGAAGCGCCGCGCGAACAGGGTTTTCGTCGCGGGAGCTATAGGTGGTGAACATCGCTTGATCTCCGATTTTGATAGTTTCGGGCGGGCATGCCGGAAACAATTACATCATGCGTTTGATGTCGGCGTAGTCGCCGTTGACCCACAGCTTCACCGTCACGGGTTTTCTGGTGCGGTTGCGCCAGAACCAACCGTGATTGCCATTGAAGGCAGCTTCAAGCACGCCTTCGTCCCCGCCAACGGACCGGCCTCGCTTGTAGCTCTTGGCCGCGCCGCCCGGGCCGTCCCCATGCATATCGTAGTTCGCGGTTCCACCGGTCACACTCCAAGAATAGGTAGCCTTCGCGCCTTTTTTCATGCGCAATTTGATTTCGGCGCCTTGACCCGGTTTAAGCGTCAAAGACATCTCATCTTTGCGGCCCGCCGCCATCATCCGCTCGCCCCCTTGCATCGCATCGCCATGCGCGGCGGCATCCATGCCGTTTCCGTGGCCGGCTTCATGGGCGGCGGCTGAACCGATAAAAAGCTGCGCGAAAGTGAATCCCGCGACGCTCGAACGCCGCTCCGGCGTGGATATCATCGGGGATTCCTTCAACCTGTCCGCTTCGGCTTCCTTGTAAAGCTGGGTCTTGATCTCGCCCATCTCGGTGAGACCGGTCAGGCCACCGATGCCGGTCGGATCGATGCCGTACTCAGCGGGCAGGTAGGCTGTAAAAAGAAGAACCACGGCAACACAGGCCGCTAAGAACGTGGAACGGTGGAGTTGCTTTGGTGTTGGAAGCGCCGCGCGAGAGGGAATATCGGTATTGTACATTTTTAAGTCTCCAGTCTAATTAGCTTACGGTATAGCCGGTAAGGTGATAGCCGATCAGGACGAATCCGGCGGACATGACGGCGACGTTTGCGGTATAGGCGTGACGCCAGAAATTATCGGTTCGCCGCCAGTAGCTGATGGCGATCAGAATGGCGCCGAGAGCCAGAATTTGGCCGATCTCCACCCCGACGTTAAAGGCGAGGAGGTTCGGAACCAGCCCATCCTTGGAAATATCGAATTCCTGGATTTTCGTGGCGAGACCAAAACCGTGGAACAGGCCGAAGATCAGGGTGGCCGCTTTGGTGTTCGGCTGGAAACCGAACCACCTCTGGTACGCCCCCATATTGTCGAGCGCCTTATAGACGATCGAGAGTCCGATGATGGCGTCGATCAGGTACGAACTGACAGTCGTTCCAACCAGAACCCCAAATAAAAGTGTCACGGAATGGCCAAGGGCGAACAGGCTTACATAAATGCCGATATGCCTTGGCTTGTAGAGAAAGAAAATCACACCCAACAAAAAAAGCAGGTGGTCATATCCCGTAACCATGTGCTTGGCGCCAAGGTAGGTGAAGGGCAGGAGCTGAATGCCAGTTGTCTCAAGAATGTAGCCTTTGTCACCTTCCGCCACTGTGTGCGCGAAAGCGGGATCGATCAGAAAGGCGGCGCTTAATAGAACAAGCAGGACCGCCAAGACAGGTCGGATAAACGGATCGGACAATAACGCCCAACCTCGGTATTGCGGTTCAGTCATCATGAATTCCCATCATGTCGATTGAAAATTGCTGCGCAGGGCAGCGGATTTACAAACGGAATCTGATGGATTTCGGCGGACGATCGATCTGGTACGGGGGACCGGCTCGCGTGGGAAAACCGTGGCCGGCCTTCCATTGCGGAAATGCAACAGGTGAGACGGCGTTGAAACCGGAAATGACCCCTGGCGCTTCGTGCGAATGATCGAAAGCATTGTGTCCATGGAAATGGCCCGGAACGCGCTCATCCGGCTCGCCGTCGTCATGGCTGTGACCGGGCCCTTCCGATGAAGGCGCGAGCATGCCGTGGCGCGCCTCCTCGGCTTGCGCCATGGTCACGCCATCATGCGCGTGCGCGACACCCCAAGAGATTGCGGCCGCCTGAAGCGTCATCAACAACATTGTGACAATACAAAGCCGTCGTTTTTTTATCAAAGTCCTATACTCTGAATACACTGAGTGCCGCACCTGAAGCAGGCATGTAGCATTTTAATGCGGCATTTGTATTAACAAATCGAAAAATATACAGCCATGCTTCACCTATTCCGTTTCCGTCGGGACGCCGCCGTATTCCTGCTCGATGTGTTTCAGCTCGTCATTGCCCTGTTGGCTATAGAACTGCCGCATTTCTTTCACGGACGACAGCTTGCCCAGATAATCCTCCATGGAGCCGGTCCGTTTCAGCTCTTCCAGCAGCGATAGCTGGGCGCACAGGGCGGCGATCTGGAGGGCGCCTGGAATAACCGCGCAACTGGCGCCTGCGTCCTGGTACTGGCGCATCGTCATCCCTTGCGGCAGGACGCCGAAGGTGGGCTTGCCCGCGGTTTGGCTCAACATTTGAATCTGCTCGACACCATGGGCGGAAAGCCAGGCGCCATCGGCCCCTGCCTCCACACAAGCCGCGACCCGCTCCAGCTTTTCATCCCAATCGTCAATGTCGCACCGTGCGATGATCAGCAAATTCTCGTCGTCCCTGGTATCCAGGGCGGCGCGGATCTTGTCCACCATTTCAGCCCGCGTGATGAAACTGCCGCTGAAGCCCATGTGGGTCGGCCGCTTGGGTGTCAGCTGGTCTTCGATATGAATGGCCGCCGCGCCCGCGCGTTCGTATTCCCTGACAGTCCGGACAACATTCACCGCGCCGCCAAAGCCCGTGTCGGCATCGGCGATTATGGGAAGGTCCACGCGATCCGCCAGCGCCGCGATTCGGTCGGTCATTTCGGTCATCGTTAGGATTCCAGCATCGGCATAGCCCGATGTCCGATGCGCGACGCTGCCCGACGCATGGATTGCCTGCAACCCGGCCAGCTGAACCAGACGGGCCGTAACCACGTCCCCGCATCCCGGTGCAACGACAATCTCTGAACCCGATAACAGGCTTTTCAGGTGCCGCCGATGTTCTTTAACAGAAGCCATTTTGCTCTCCCTATGGAATGGTTTGCCGTTTACGGCTGCGTTATTTTGGCGAGCGCACACATTCCAGGCCGCACTCGATGCCGGCTCGCTACCAGAGACGGTCGCCTACGGTGGTGCAGCGGCGCAACATGCGTTTTTCGCCGTCGGGCCAGTCGGTGCGGGCATGCAGACAGGCCAGATTGTCCCACATCAACAAATCGCCCTTGCGCCAGACATGTTCATACATGGTCGCCGGGTCCTCGGTGAGGTCGAACAGCGGCCCGAGGATCGCTTCGCTTTCGCCGCGATCCATGCCCTCGATCCACATGGTGTTGAGGCGCGACAAATAAAGCGACTTCCTGTTTGAGCCGGGAACGGTCAGGATCAGCGGTTGGCGAAAGTGGTGGATGTCTTCCAGATTGACGTCGAGCTTCAACCGGCCGTAACCGCTATATTCATGGCCCTGCATGACAAATACATCATCAAGGCGGCGTTTCAAATCGTCCGGCATATTGTCGTAGGCGGCGTACAGGCTGGCGAACTTGGTGTGTCCGCCGACGGATGGAATCTCGATACCGTAGAGGAACGACGTGCGGTGGGGGCGCTCGCGGTAGCATTTATCCGTATGAAACGTCATTTCGCCATGACCGAGCGATCCTATGGGCTTGCCGTTCGCATCCACATGGTCGGTGATCAGCATCAGATTATTCCAGTCGGGCGCATCCAGCGGGTCGCCGCCGACCGGCTGCACCCGGTCGGCAACCGGTCCGAAATGCGCGGCAAAACGGATCTGATCGTCTTCGGACAAATTCTGGTCCCGGAACAGCAATACCGAATGGGCGTGCCAGGCATCGATGATCTGGCCAATAGTATCGTCCGCCAGCGGCTGGCTCAGATCGACATTTTTGATTTCCGCGCCAATTACCGGGTGAAGCCTGTTGATGGTAATGGCGGCGGACTCTTCGAGCTTGGTTGCCATGGCGATGCTCCTCGATGAGGTAAGGCTACAAAGATGGGAAACAATCATCCCCTATGGGGAGGGTTTGACAGTAGAGCCCTATAGTAGACATACTTTTGTCAAGGATATAGTCGATTTCGATGCTCTCCAACCCATCCCGTTAAGGGGGGCGATAAGAAGTGAAAGGGCCTTGTACAGGGCCCTGCCGAAAGCCGGCTGAAAAGCAACAAAGATAACGGAGGCAACAGGATGAAAATCTGTCGTTTTGACGATGACCGGCTAGGCCTGATCGATGGCGACCAGGTCATCGATGTGAGTGACGCGCTCGAAATGTTGCCGGCGCTGCGCTGGTCGTTTCCCATGGGCGATCCGCTGATCCTCCATTGGGACGAAATCCTTCCGGCCATCGAAAAAGCAGCCCCCTCCGGCACCCGGCATAAGCTGAACGAGGTGCGGCTTCTCAGCCCGATCGCCAATCCCGGAAAAATTATCGGCATCGCCGGCAACCGCAAGAACCGCGCCGCGGAAAAACTCGATTTCGGTCCGGGCGTCCCGGTCGGAACGTCGCGCAGCGATGGCGATCCGCCCCGCATGTTTATCAAGGCCAATAGTGCTTTGGTCGGGCCATCGGACGGCGTTGCCCTGCGGTTTCTTGACCGGCGCAACGATCCCGAGGCCGAATTCACCATCGTCATCGGGCGCACCTGCACCGATATTTCAGAGGCCGACGCGCTGGAGTACATCGTCGGTTACTGTATCGGCATGGATATGACGCTGCGCGGCGCGGAAAGCGCCAGTTCACGCAAATCCATCGATGGCTATGCCGTGTTGGGTCCGTGGATGGTGACAGCCGACGAAATCCCGGATCCCGACAACATCTCCATTGCCCTGTCCGTCAACGGCGAGAGCCTGCAGGATTCCAACACCAGCGACATGCAATTTGGGATCGCCCGGATTGTCGCCCATGCCTCCACATTCTACACCCTTTATCCGGGCGATGTGATCATGGCCGGATCCCCACTC
The DNA here is from genome assembly GCA_027624735.1 of Pseudomonadota bacterium. Classification (GTDB taxonomy): domain Bacteria; phylum Pseudomonadota; class Alphaproteobacteria; order MPNO01; family UBA2964; genus JAQBTY01. The sequence goes on from JAQBTY010000041.1 coordinate 6,821, forward strand.
GGGTTTGCGCCGGTCGTGCCCGGTGATGTCATGGTTTCCGAGTTCGAGCGCATCGGCCGCATGGAAATCCATGCCCGGGCGCATGGCGTTTAAGACGTTATTCCTCCGCCGTTGCCTAATTAACGCCGGCAGATCACTTGGCACTTCTTATGCGCGACGATACTCTGTCTGTTATGCAGCTGTTAAGTCCCCGCGACATACGCCGCAGGTCTAACAATAATAAAATATTTCTGAAATCCAGGGAGACAAACTTATGACGACAAGAGCCTTTAGCAACACCATCCTGTCAGCAATCGCCGGCGTGGCGCTGGCGGCAGCGGGCCTGTTCGCGGCGCCGGCGGCGAATGCGAAAACCAGCGTCACCGTAGCCGTTGCCCACGACATCGCGAGCTGGAACCCCTACGCCGATTCCACGGCGGGGATGTATGCCATCTGGTGTCAGATATATGGCTGTCTCGGCACCTATGACGCAGCCAGCGGGTCGTTCAAGGGCATGCTGGCGGAGAGCTGGGAAATCGATAAGAAAAATCCCAATCTGTGGACCTTCCATTTGCGGAGGGGACTTAAACGGCATGGCGACGGCAAGGAATTGACCGCCGAAGACGTGGCGCACAGTTTCTGGCGCAACAGGAACGACAAGCGCAGCGCGCAAAAATCCAATACCCGTCCGGTAAAGGCGTGGAAGGTAATCGACAAATACACCATCCAACTCACCACCAAGAAGCCGACGGCGCCGTTGTTGTCATATTTGTTCGACCTGTTTTTCATCACCGCCAAGGACCTCCACGACAAACATGGCGCGCGCGACGCCGACCGTAAGTACCCGCTCGGCTGGGGCCCCTATATGCTGAAGGATATCCAGATCGGCGAGCGCATGGTTTTGGAAAAGAACCCCAACTGGCCTGGTATCAAAAAGGCCAATCCCGATCGAATCATCTTCAAGCGGGTCAAGGAACCGGAGGCCAGAGTTACCGGTCTTTTAAACGGTGAGTTTCAAATCGCCCCGTTTATTCCAGCGCATTTGGCGACACGGGTTGAGAAGTCGTCCACCGCCAGGGTCTATAAAGGGGATTCGGTAGAGTCCATGTTCCTCGGCATGAACGCCAAGTTCAAGCCATGGGACAACAAGCTGGCGCGTCTGGCCGTGGCTCACGCCATCGACCGTGACCTGATCATCAAGTCAATCTTCAAGGGTGGCGCATCGATCCTGCACGGGCCGGTGGGCAAGGGACAGTATGGGTGGAATTCCGAGGTCGGCCCAAAATACGATTACGATCCGAAAAAATCGAGGGCGCTGCTCGAAAAAGCCGGGTTGATCGGGACCGAGATCGATTTCTACTGCACGACCGGCCGCTACGAGAAAGACCGCGAGGCCGCCCAGGCCATGGTGCCGATGCTGCAAGCTGTCGGCTTCAAGGTAAAGTTCCATACGCCTGAATATTCGTCTCACTGGCCGTTGCTGCGGAAGGGAAAGCGTCCGTTCTACTACCATGGTCGCGGCTCGATGATCGATCCGAGCCCGGCAATCGCGCAGTATTTTCAGACCGGCGTGACGCCCCGTATCAAGTACTCAAACCCTGAGTTAGATAAAACCCTCGCTGCCGAGCGCGCCGAGTTCGAGCCCGAAAAACGCAAGAAATTACTACAGAAGGCCTTCAGCATTATTCTTGAGGATTTGCCGGCCCATTTTCTGTGGCGCATCAACACCCTCTACGGCCTCTCCAACAAGCTGGACTATGTACCGACCCCGCATAACCGGATCTATGGCCACCAGATTTTCATGAGGTAGGCATCCGCCGCAACAAAACCCGTCCCGACTTTCGGGGCGGGCCTAGTTGCCAATTCAAGTGCCGATGCCGGGGGTCCCGGGGTAACGGCAAACCAAAAAAATTCAGGAGGCGACTAAGATGACTGTCAAATTTGCCACACCGACCGAAATGATCGTGGCGGCCAAACGCGCGCTGAGCGATGACGAATGGGATTATATCAACGGCGCGGCGGAATCCGAAACCAGCCTTCGGCGCAACCGCCAGGCGCTCGATTGCCTCGCCCTGCGGCCGCGAGTTCTGCGCGACGTTCGCAAGACGGATGCCTCCTGCACTTTTCAGGGCGTCAAGCTCCGCATGCCTGTCCTGCTGGCGCCCATGGGGGGTCTTGAGCGGTTCACCAAGAACGGCGGCAACGACGTGGACGATGCGGCGGAAGAATTCGGCCTGATCAACATCATCAGCACCGTTACGGCGCCGACTCTCGAGGAAATCGCCGCCAACTCACCCCATCCCAAAGTGTTCCAGATCTATGTGCGCGGCGACGATGACTGGATCCGCGCCCTGGTGCGCCGGGTGGTCAAGGCGGAATACTGGGGCATAGCCCTGACTGTCGATTCGGCGTTCTACGGCAATAGGGAGCGGCTCCACCCGTCGCTGATCGCCAGCCGCCGGGTGCCGGCGCGCGACTTTCAGAAAGGCGTTACCTGGGACACGCTTAAGGTGATCCAGGACGAGATCGGCTCCACACCGTTCATGCTCAAGGGCATCCAGACCGCCGAAGACGCGGCAATGGCCGTCGAGCACGGCGTCCAGGTGGTCTATATCTCTAACCATGGCGGACGCCAGCTCGATTACACCCTGGGTAATATCGATATGCTGCCCGAGATCGTGGCCGCCGTTGACGGCAAAGCCGAAGTCGTCGTCGATGGCGGCTTCACCCGCGGCACCGACGTGATCAAGGCGATGGCGCTGGGCGCCACGGCGGTGGGGATCGGCCGGCTGCAGGCGTGGGCGCTCGCCGCCGGCGGCGCCGAAGGGCTTGTGGCCTGTCTGAAAAATCTCGAAACCGAAATTCACACCACCATGGGTCTGATCGGCGTTACCAGGCTGGACGAACTGGATGGCTCCTACATCACCAAGACCATTCCGGTGCGCGAGGCCCACGAACACAGCGCCTTCCCGCACCTGCCCGGCGGGCGGCTGTTATAGGGCTCTAGGGATAGATTGTAACATATGGTCCCCATGTTCGTGTCCCCTCAGGCGATGTCCGGAAAATTCTTACCGATGTCCGTCAGGCGCTTTTGAAGGGTGAGCCTGTGAAGTGACCGCAGCGGTAGATTGACAAAAATTGAAAGGCGGTGGTGGAGCAGACGGTGCGCCTCCGTGAACGCAAATCGTCTTTCCGCTTCCGTCCCTGTCGCCGCCGCGGGATCGGGCAATCCCCAATGGGCCGAGATGGGCTGCCCCGGCCAGATGGGGCACACCTCCGCCGCAGCGTTGTCACAGACAGTGAACACAAAATCCAGCGCAGGGGCATCCGGCCCGGCGAACTCATCCCAGCTCTTGGAGCGTAAGGCTTCTGTTGGATAGTTGAGCGTCTTTAGCAGATCGAGGGCATAGGGGTGGACCTCTCCCTTGGGATCGCTGCCGGCCGAATGGCCTACGAAGCGCCCCTCGCCCACATTATTGATGATGCATTCGGCTAAAATAGACCGCGCCGAATTGCCCGTGCACAGGAACAAGACGTTGAAACTTTTATTTTCACTCATCGCTTATACTTATATAAGGCTCGCGCGTGTTCCATCTCAGGACCGGCGCTGCAGCAACACGATTCGCCCGTTGGCGGAACGTTCGCGAATTGCACGCAACGCATCCACAACATTCTCCAACGGCATGGCGACTGTGGGCGGCGGACCGATTTTTCCGGCTTCATAGAGCGCGAAGAGTTCCCTGAAGCAGGCCGCCGTCTTTTCCGGCGCCCTCTTCCGATAATCGCCGATCTGCAATCCGGAAACCTCTATATTTTTCACCAGCAGATAATTGGCCTTTACCGAGGGAATGCCGCCGGCCGCAAAGCCCACGACAACCAGCCGCCCGCACCAGGCGAGCGCCCGCAGGGCCGCGTCGAAGAAAGCATCGCCCAGCGGGTCGATCACGATGTCCGCGCCATGCCCGTCCGTGGCCGCCAACACCTGATCGCGCAGATTGTTCCGGAGGTCGGGACAATCCAGTTCGATAATCGCATCGGCGCCCGCCTCGCTGACGAGATGAAACTTCGCGGGGTTGGAGACCCCGGCCAATACCCGGGCGCCAAGCGCCTTGGCAAGCTGTATGGCGGCAAGCCCGACACCGCCCGATGCGCCGAGAACCAGCACGGTTTCGCCGGGTTGATAGCGGCCCCGCTCACGCAACGAAAACCAGGCGGTATCGTATATCAGCGCCATGGACGCCGCTTCTTCGAACGCCATCGCATCGGGGATGGGATGGCACTGGTTTGCCGGCACCGCGATCAGTTCGGCAAAGCCGCCGCCCGGCTCGCACATGGCGACGACCCGGTCGCCGGGCGCGAAACCCTCAACCCCGTCGCCCAGCGCGCGGACAATGCCGGCGGGACCCTTACCTGGAATGAAGGGCAAGGCGGGGCGCGACTGATGCAGCCCGCCGATCAGCAGGATGTCGACATAATTCGCCGCGGTGGCGTGGATTTCGACCAGAATTTCGCCCGGCCGCGGCACCGGATCCGGCACGTCGCGAATGACTGCCTTCTCAAACGGGCCGAACGCATCGACGACGACAGCACGCACTGTTTCTTTCTCCCTGTTCCGGCTAACGCGGCTCGGGCGACCGGATGGCGGCCGGTTCCACATCCCCGTCCCTGATCCATTTCACAATATCCTGCTTCTGGATCTTGCCGTTGCTCATCAGGGGGATTTCGGTAAGCTCGAGATAGTATTCCGGCATGTCGTAACGGGACAGACCCGCCGCCGACAGATGATCGAGCAACTGACTTACCGGCACCGCCGCGTTCTCGCGAAACATCACGGAGAGACAGACCCGTTCACCCAGCCGCGCGTCGGGTATGGCAACAGCGGCGGCGCGTTCGACACCCGCATGCAGCATCGCCAGTTCCTCGATCCGGGCCGGGTTGATGTTGTGTCCGCCGCGAATGATGACCTCCTTCTTGCGGCCGGTCAGGCGGAGATAGCCCTTTTCATCCACCCAGCCAAGATCGCCGGTCATGAACCAGCCCTGATCATTGAAGCAGGATTCGGTCGCGATCTGATCGTCGAAATAGCCGCGCATTAAACTGGCGCCGCGCCCGCCAAGTTGACCCGTTTGCCCAACCGGCAGCTCGACGTTGGGATATTCCTCGTCGAAGATGCGAATTTCGTATCCGGGACAGGCTTTCCCCGACGATTCCATGATCAGGGTCGGGGCGTCGTCGGGCAATGTATATTGATGCCCGTTGGTTTCGGTCATGCCGTAACCGCTCTGCGGAATAATGCCATAGGGCAATAGATCCGCGATGACGTGGTCGGGGACCGCGGCGCCCGATATCCGGAATCCCGATAGACGGCCGACATTCGACATGCCGCGGTCGCGCAGTTCCGCCAACAGGTCAATGGCATGGGTCGGAACGCCGACCAGATAGCTGGTATCTGTCGCCATCAACCGGTCGATCAGGCTATCGCCGCGCCCGATATCGTGGATCACGTACTCCGCGCCGCCGTAGATGGCCGTCAACAGCGCCCCGATGCCGAGATTGTGGCTGAAAGGACTCAACGAATAGACAACCGAGTCGGGGCCAATATGCCAGTCCGTCGAAATACCGCGCGCCGTCACCAGCAAACTATTGTCGCTGTGCATCACGCCCTTGGGAACACCGGTGGAACCGGATGTAAAGGCGATATAGATCACGCTGTCGGGATCGGTAACGGGCGCCGGCGCCGCGGGCCTATCCGCCGGTTCGTTCAGCAAAGCGTCGAACGGTTGCCTCCTATCGCCCGGTTGCAAGGGGTCCAGCCGATAAAGGCGGCGCATCGAGCCGAGATGCGCGATCGCTTTTTCGATATCATGCAACCCGCCGTCGGCGCCAAAACCGTTCTGATAAATCAGAACCGAGGCCCGCATGCGTTCCAGCAACGTCACGACTTCGGCGACCGTATGGTTGCGGTGCGGCGACGGGCAGCAGACCAGGCCGTTGCGCGAACAGGCGAGCAAAGCGACGACGGATTCGATCCGGTCCGGCATCCAGAACGCGACGCGCTGGCCGCAAACCAAACCCCGCCCGGCCAGATCGGCCGCGAAGACATCGACCGCGTCGACAAGGTCGCGCCAGGTCAGCCGCCTTGTCTGATCGCGCAACGCAAAGCCGTCGGGCCGTCGCTCGGCATGGCCTTTTGCAAGGGCGTATATGGTTTGATCACGCCAATGACCCTGCCGGTAAAATTGGTCGGACGCCGCCCTGTTGAAAAGCGACAAAATATTGGCCGTCATCTAAGGGGACTACCGGGAAAGCGGCAAGCTGGTGCTCTTATAAACATGTGGGATAGTATCGGGAAATTCCTGGCCACAATCAATGAAACCAATGCACAATTGGCGCTATACCAAGGGCTTCACGACCTCGGCAACGGGTGCTGGGCCTATTTGCAGCCCGACGGAGGCTGGGGATGGAGCAACGCCGGACTGATCGCCGACGGTGAGGCGACCCTTTTGGTCGATACCTTGTTCGATCTTCCCCTGACCGGCGAAATGCTGACCGCAATGCGTGATGCCGTGCCCGCGGCGAAATCAATCGAAACGCTGGTGAACACCCATGCCAATGGCGACCACACCTATGGCAACCAGCTCGTCAAAGGCGCCCGGATCGTGGCGTCACAATCCTGCCTGAAGGAGATGGAACGGCGCCCGCCCGAGGCCTTCATCAAACGGGTGGAGAACTGGCGCGATTATGGCGAAAGCGGTGCGCTGATCTTCGAGCTGATGGGCCGCAAGTTCGACTTCGACGGCATCGTCAACACCCTGCCCACCCGGACGTTTGAGAAGGAGCTGACGCTCACCGTTGGCGACAAACGGGTCGACCTTGTCAATGTCGGGCCGGCTCATACCGGCGGCGATGTTCTGGTCCATGTCCCGGCCGATAGAACCGTCTTCACCGGCGACATCATCTTTGTCGGCGGCCACCCCGTCATGTGGGCGGGGCCGGTCGACAACTGGATAGAAGCCTGCGAGCGCATCCTCGGCTGGGATGTGGACATTGTGGTGCCGGGTCATGGCGCCATTACCGACAAAGCGGGGGTCCGCGAGTTGCGCGACTATCTTTCCATCCTGCGCGACGAGGCGCGGGCCCGGTTCGATGCCGGCCTGTCATGGATCGCCGCGTCGGAGGAAATCATCGCCGATCATTTCACCCACTGGCTCGACCGCGAACGCATATTCGTCAACGTCAACAGCCTCTATCGCGAATTCGGCAGTCGCGCGGAAGCTCCGAGTGTCATGCAGGTATATGAAGTCATGGCCGGCTGGTGCTGGGCCCACGGACATGCCCACCCGGCCCGGTGAAATTGTGCGGCGCATCCTGCCCCGGTTTCGCCTTTAGCCGTCATAGCTGCTATCCTGACGCTGATCGGCCCACCACAAGAAAGAGATTACTTTGCCACAGAACATTACACGATCAGCCATGGATCTGGTCGCGGAAGCGGACGCCGCGGTACGCACGCTGAACGTCGAGGAAGCACGCGCCCTGCACAATTCCGATGGCGTCATCTTCATCGATTTGCGCGATATTCGCGAAGTCGCCAAAACAGGAAAAATCGCGGGCGCCCATCATGTACCGCGCGGCATGCTGGAATTCTGGATCGATCCCAACACCTCCTATCACAAACCGTTTTTCGCCGAGGATAAGACCTTCGTCTTCTATTGCGCCGGCGGCTGGCGGTCCGCGCTGGCGGCAAAAGCCGCGCAGGACATGGGGTTGCAGCCGGTCGCCCACATTGCGGGCGGCATGAAGGCATGGCTGGAGGCCGGGGCGCCGATCGATCCGCCAAAGGAAAAGGGCGGTGCCGAATGAGCGGGATTTCCAACTCGGCCTATGCACCCGACCTGCATGGCTTCATTGAATTTCTCGACGCGGAACATCCCGACCAGATCGTCCGCATCACCAAGGAAGTCGATCCGAAGTTCGAAGTCTCGGGAATCGTCGAACGGTTAGAGAAAGACGGGCGCTTTCCGCTGGTGATTTTCGAAAATGTCAGGGGATCGAAAATACCGCTGGTGGCCAATATGCATGCCAGTTTCGAACGGCTGCGGCTGGCGCTCGGCATGACGGAGGGCGGGATCAAGGAATTCGTCGCCGAGTGCGCCGTGCGGCAGGACAATCCGATCGCACCGAAAATCGTTGCAGCGGGGCCGGTTCAGGAAATCGTCACGACAGGCGGCGACATCGATGTCGAGGAACTGCCGATTTGCACCTATCACGAGCTGGATGCCGGTAAATACATTACCGCCGGCCTTGCCCTGATGCGCGATCCGGATACCGGCATCAACAATGTGGGTATTTACCGCCATATGGTGCATGACAGGAACCTGCTCGGCATCCAGGTATCCGAAACCGCCGACGCGAATATCATCTGGAAGAAATACGAACAGCGGGGCGAACCATGCCCGATCGCCATCATCATCGGGCACCACCCGGCGGTGTTTATTGGCTGCCTGGCGTTTTCCGCCATGGATTCGGACGAGCTGCACATCGCCGGCGGGATGCTGCAGCGGCCGCTCGAGCTGGTAAAATGCAAGACCATACCGCTCGAGGTGCCGGCAGACGCTGAAATCGTTCTGGAATGCGTAACCCGGCCCGGCGAGCGCCTGGCGGAGGCTCCGTTCGGCGAGTATCCGGGCACCTATGGGCCGCAGCGCATGAACCCCGTCCTCGAGATCAAGGCGATCACCCGGCGCCAAAAGCCGCTCTATCAGAATGCGTTTGTCGGCCATGCCGATAATTTGCTGCTGTCGGGCCTGATGCGCACGACCTTCATCGAAAACACGGTAAGGATCGCCTGCCCGACGGTGAAAGCGGTCGCCATCCCGCGCGCCGGGCGCTTCCGGTTTTTCTGTTACATCGCGATCAAGAATATGATCGAGGGCGAAGCGAAACAGGCGGCCATGGCGGCCTTCGTCGCCGATCCGTTCCTGAAATTCGTTGTCGTCGTGGACGAGGATGTCGATATAGCCAGCGACACCGATGTCCTGCATGCCATTGCAACCCGGGTGCGGGGCGACCGCGATATCTTCATGGTGCCCTATGCCAAGGGATCGCCGCTCGACCCTGCCTCCTACGATCCCGCGGGCGGATCGCATCTGGTGACAAAAGTCGGCATCGACGCCACGCGCAAGAGTAATTACCCCGCGGAAATCTCGGTGCCGGGCGCGGATGCCCTCGACCTCGCCGACTATATCGAAGGGTACAAATCGCCGTAAACCAGGAAGACCGTCATCGGTGTCCTGAACCGGACAGGGGTGTCCTGAACCGGACAGGGGTGTCCTGAACCGGACAGGGGTGTCCTGAACCGGACAGGGGTGTCCTGAACCGGACAGGGGTGTCCTGAACCGGACAGGGGTGTCATTAACCGGACAGGGGTGTCATTAACCGGACAGAGGCGTCCCCAGCACATCGGCGACGGAGGGGACCTGCGCAAGAGCCCATTTGACGTCCTGACGTTGATGGGCGGTCAGGTCGCCGAGCGCAACGGAATTTGACAGCGCAATACCGGCTTCGAGATCACGCAACTGTTGGCGCAGGATCGTATCGAGCAGGATCCTGTGGGCTTCGATCAGATTATCGACAGCGCTCCCGCCGCTTTCAACCAGTTCCCGCGCGGCATCGAAACGGTCCGGCGTGGAACGGGCGGCGATCCGATAGCGGAGAGCGAGCACCCGCGCGGTAGCGAAAAGCGGCATGAGTCCCCCCTTTTTTAGATCGATGCGCCCCCTTTTCCCCCGCAAGCGCCCGAACCAGCCGACCGGGATCCGAAAATCGCCGGCGCCAATCGAGAGGGCCTGCAGGAATGGCCGCGAATGGCTGGCAGCCGCCACGGCATCGTCGAGGAGCTTCTGCCCTAACGCAGGGGCGCCATGCACCGGCACCGCGTCGAAAAAAATGTCCGCACTCAGTAAGTCCTCCGGCCGGATGCGGCGCAGCCAGCCGTCGATCGTGCCACGCCAACCGGCGATGTCCTTGCGCCAGGCCTCATTCGCCGCCATGACGCCCCCCGTGCAATAGACCACACCCACTTCGTTCAATATGTCGGCTACTCTCCGGCCGAGCCGGGCAAACCATTCATCGATCGGCCCGCCTGTTTCACCCTCCGCAAAGACAAGGGCGTTGTCCTGGTCCATCGCGAGCAGACTTTCGCCACGGCCGCCCGATCCGAGGACGAGGAAGGCATAGGGCGCCGGCGGCGGACCGTCACCGCTGTCCAGCATTTCCTGCTCGGCGATCTCGCAGGCACGCCGCGTCAGGGCGCACAGTTCACGCGAAATGACCGCGGCAATATCGCGGGGATCGACCTCCTCATTGACCAGGCTGCGCACGACCGTTGTCAGCGTCCCCCACAGTCGGCCCAGCTCAGCTGGCGTTTGCGCGGCCTCGATATTGTCGCCGAGGAAAATCGCGTCGCTCGCGCGTTGACCCAGCAAGTCACGGGCGCTGAGCGCACCGACGATTTCACCCGAAGAATCCTTGACGCCAAGATGCCTGAAGCCGTGCGCCGACATGACACCCATCGCGCGATAGACGAATTCGTCCCGATCCAGCGCCACCAGCGGGCGGACGGCATAGCGCGAAACCGGCGCCGCCAGGGCACTGGATCCTTCGTCGCCGATCGCCCGCAATACATCGCGCTCGGTCATAATGCCGTATGCGCCGCCAGGCGCGTTCGGGGGCAGAAAGACGGAACTCACCTGCTCGCGCATCATTATCGCGAGGACGTCGTCGAGGATCGCGTCATTGGCGACGCATACCGGCGGTGTTTTCATGATGTCGGCAATGCGGTGACGATAGGGGTAGCTGTCGATCCGCGCGTATTCGCTGACGCTTGCCGGCGCGTTGCTGCCGGCAAGCGCGACATCACGCCAACCGGCGCGCGCCTCGTCGTCGCGCAGTTGCGTCAGAGAACGGCAGGCCCGCTCGGCCTGGGCAAGCGTCACAATGCCCTTCTCTCTCAACCGCGGGACCAGCGCCCGGAAGATGCCGGCGGCGAGGCGTGCATCGCCGAGCCCGGTGTGGCGATCCTTGATTTCGATGCCGAGCCAGGCTGCCGCCGTCTCCAGTGACAGACCGGGCAGGTTGGGGGAGAGAAGCTCGACCAGGTGCCGGACATCGAGACTGCGCGGGGGCTGCCATGGCAAACCATGCCGGTCGTGCTCCGCCGTCATGATGGCGAGATCGAAACCGATCGACCAGCCGATCACGACACTTGTCCCTGACCAGTGGGCAAAACGTCCGATCGCGGTCGCGAAACCGTCGGCGCCTGAAACGTCTGCATCGGCTATCTGGTGGATTTCGGTGGCGGCGGCGGGTATCGCCATGCCGGGATTGACGAGGATTTCAAATGTATCGCCATCGCCTGTTTCTCCGGGAACCAGCCGGACGGCCCCGATCTGAACAATGCGCGCAGTCCCTGTATCCAGTCCGGTGGTTTCCGTATCGAGCGCGACCGCCGGGAGCGATCCGAGAGGAAGACCGGCAAAACCGTTATCCGGCGGCGAAGGCGTCATCGTGGATCGCTGCCCAATGTATCCGCTACTTCCTGCATGAAGCCATGATCGATTGTATCGCCGGGCGCCCAAGGCCGATATTGATTTGGATCAAGTCTCGTCGCGACGCATTAACTCCCCATTGATCGACACCGCGTCCAAGCGTTTTTGGAGTTGGAGACGAATATCGCGCCAGGCAAATTTCATCGAATTTTCGACGACCTCCTGATCCAACCGTTTCAGCTCGGGTGCAATCGGCGCCCATTTGACCAGTTCGCGTGGGCTCCGTGTAAAATTTTCCCGTTGCCGCGCACCATGTTCCCAATCTGTATCGTCGAGCCTTTGTCTGAAGGCGTCGTTGCATGTTTGGGGAGAAAACTCGTCCGTTGCGTCGGTCGCGTTTTCCTTTATCGCCGCGGCGTAACAATCCAGTGCCAGAGCGTTCCTTGTGTCGTTGGTAACTGGCCGGTCGTGCGTAGCCACGGCGATGGCGTGAATTGTCAGGTCGGACAGACAGGCCGCGAATACATTCAGCTTAGCGATATTGATGGAAAGGACGAAGGCGTCGTCGTCGAACATAGCCGGATAGCGGATACGTGGCTTATCCCGTTAACTCAGGCTCGTCTATATGTGGTAACTGCGGTTGAACGTCCTTTTGGGGGT
>JAQBTY010000478.1 GCA_027624735.1 Pseudomonadota bacterium
GCAGAATTTGAACTCGGGGATCTTACCGATCGGGTCGAGTTGCGGGTTGGTCAGGAAATTGGCCGGCGCTTCGGCGTAGCAGAACGGGATGAACACCATGCCGGCGGGCACCGCGCGATCGACGCGGGCCTTGAGCTCCAGCGTGCCGCGCCTTGTCGCCACCCGGACCATGTCGCCGGGCGCAACGCCCATGTCGCGCAGATCCCTGGCGTTGAGACAGACGACCGCCTCGGGCTCGATGGTGTCGAGCACGCTGGCCCGCCGCGTTATGGCGCCGGTGTGCCAATGTTCCAATTGACGGCCGGTGGTGAGCACCATGGGGTAGTCGGCATCCGGCAGTTCGTCGGGTGGGACGATATCGGCGGCGACCATCTTGGCGCGGCCCGACTCGGTCGGGTAGCCGTCGCCAAACACAATCTCATTGCCCGGTTTGTCGGGGGCGTCGGACGGGTAGGTAACCGCGCTTTCACGCTCCACCCGGTCCCACGAGATGTTGGCGAAGGACGGCATCATGTGCGCCATTTCGGCAAAGACATCGCGCGGGTGCCCATAAGACCAGTCGAGACCAAGATTTTTCGCGATTTCCTGGATGATCCACCAATCCTGGCGCGTGTCGCCGGGCAGGGGCAGGGCATGGCGGCCCATCTGGACCTGCCGGTTGGTGTTGGTGACGGTGCCGTCCTTTTCCGGCCAGGCCGACGCGGGCAGCACCACATCGGCGTGGAACGCGGTTTCGGTCAGGAAGATATCCTGCACCACCAGAAGCTCTAGCTTGGCCAGCCCTTCACGGGCGTGCTGCGCGTCGGGGTCCGACATGGCCGGGTTTTCGCCCATTATGTACATGCCGCGGATTTCATCGGTATGGACGCCATCCATGATTTCGACCACCGTCAGGCCGCGGTTGGGATCGAGCTCGGCGCCCCAGAAATCCTCGAATTTGTGCCGCACGTCTTGGTCGGTGACCAGCTGGTAGTCGGGGAAGAACATGGGGACCAGCCCCGCGTCCGACGCGCCCTGTACATTGTTCTGGCCGCGCAGCGGGTGCAGTCCCGTGCCGGGCCGTCCTACCTGGCCGCACATCAGCGACAGATCGATCAGGCAGCGTGCATTATCGGTGCCATGCACGTGCTGCGAAATGCCCATGCCCCAGAAGATGATCGCCGTCTGGGCCGTCGCGTAGGTCCGCGCCACGGTGCGGAGCGTCTCGGCATCGATGCCGCACACGGGCGCCATCTTCTCCGGCGTGAAGGCGGCCAGATGCGCCTTGAGTTCTTCGAACCCTTCGGTGTGGGCCTGGATATATTGCCTGTCGTAAAGTTCTTCCTCGACGATCACATGCATGATGGCGTTGAGCATGGAAACATCGCCGCCGGGTTTGAACTGCAGCATGTGGGTGGCGTGGCGCTTGAGCGCCTGGCCGCGCGGGTCCATGACGATCAGTGTCTTGCCGTCCTTGACCGCCTGCTTGAAGAAGGTCGCGGCGACCGGATGGTTCTCGGTCGGGTTGGCGCCGATCACGATGATGACTTCGGAATCGCGGCAGGCGGTAAAGGGCGCGGTGACCGCACCCGAGCCGATGCATTCCATCAGCGCCGCCACCGACGAGGCATGGCAAAGTCTTGTGCAGTGATCCACATTGTTGGTGCCAAAACCGGTGCGCACCAGCTTCTGGAACAGATAGGCTTCTTCGTTGGATCCCTTGGCCGATCCGAACCCGGCAAGACCCTTGCCGCCGTGCTCGTCACGGATTTTGGCGAGGCCCGCCCCGGCGCGCTCAAGCGCTTCTTCCCAACTCGCTTCGCGGAAATGGGTGAACGGGTTGGCCGGGTCGATGTCCTCGGTGGCATTCTTCGGGGCGTCGTCGCGGCGGATCAGCGGCACGCTGAGGCGATGCTTGTGGTGCACATAATCGAACCCGAACCGGCCCTTGACGCACAGCCGGTTTTCGTTTGCCGGCCCGTCGCGGCCGGGCACATAAAGCAGCCTGTCGTCTTTCAGATGATAGGTGAGCTGGCAGCCGACCCCGCAATAGGGACAGACCGAGTCCACTGTTCTGTCAGGCTGTATCCGGCCTGGCGCTTCCTTGGCCACCACCGATTTGGGCAGCAGCGCACCGGTCGGGCAGGCCTGGACGCATTCACCGCAGGCGACGCAGGTGCTGGCGCCCATGGGATCGTCCAGATCGAACACGATCTTCGCGTCATGACCGCGCCGCGCCATGCCGATCACATCGTTGACCTGCACTTCGCGGCAGGCGCGCACACACAGCGTGCAGTTGATGCAGGCATCCAGATTGACCGCCATGGCCGGATGGCTGGCATCGGCGGCTTGGGTCTGCTTGGCGGGAAAGCGGCTCGCATCGATCCCAACCTTATCGGCCCAGCGCCAGAATTTGGAATCCCCATCGTGATGGGTCGCGCGCGCCGGTTGGTCGGCCACCAGCAGTTCGAACACCATCTTGCGGGCCGATTTGGCGCGGTCGCTGGCCGACTTCACAGTCATGCCGGCGGCGGGCTTGCGGATGCACGACGCGGCCAGCACCCGTTCGCCCTCGATTTCCACCATGCAGGCGCGGCAATTGCCGTCGGGCCGGTAGCCCGGCTCCGGCGCATAACACAGATGCGGAATTTCTGTCCCGAGCCGGTTAGCCACCTGCCAGATGGTCTCCCCCGGCTCCGCCGTAACCGCCTTGCCGTCGAGGGTAAATTCGATCTTGTCAGCCATACTGTCCGCCAGTTCTTCTGCCTGCGTGCAACCTAGATTTTGCGGCGCTGCGGGTCAATCAGCATTGGCGAGAAGGCGTCAAATACAATAAATACAATCGTATGCGGCGTTAGCCTATTCACCCTTTTATCGAGGATTTGTCGTCCTCGATAATTTGGTAATTGCTCACCCCGGTAGAGCTACGCTGTCATAAATATGGAGTTTCCGTCAAGCGTGGCGCGGA
>JAQBTY010000479.1 GCA_027624735.1 Pseudomonadota bacterium
CATACAGAATCTCAACAGGTTAATCCATGCTCACCAACCATTAAACGCCGCACCGTGAATAATTCGGGCGAGCCGGCTGCTCCGGACATGAAGCCTCTGGCGCCGGCTTGCGCCCTTCTCGTGACTATCCATTGTCCCGCCCAATCTAGATCTTTAGGGGTAGGATCGTATCTGCCTCATGGTAAAGGCGTTCTTAAGGTTTCAGACCAAAACCTTGGTTATGAGGCACTTATGCGGGTTGGAATCACCTCTAGCGGCCGAATTATCGCCGGAGCATCAGGCGATCATCTCCTGGTAAGTGCCAATGCAATTTGAGGGCAGGTGGACGGTCACGACCGTGCCCTGACCTTCAGCGCTCCGGATATCAAGTCGACCGCCATGCAGCTCGGTCATTGATTTGACCAAAGGCAAACCCAGTCCAGTCCCCTCATAGGCTCGTTCCAGTCGCGAATCCACCTGTCTGAAAGGTTCCAGAATCACCTGCATCTTGTCGGCTGGAATACCAATTCCGGTATCCGTTACCGAAAACTCAAAACTGTCTGGAGTGGCGGAGGCCGATACAGTGACCGTGCCGCCTTCCGGTGTAAATTTCACGGCATTGGACAGCAGGTTAATCAGGATCTGCTTTATCATGCGTTCGTCCGCGACCAAGGTCGGCAAATTGTTGGAGATTTCTGACTTCGGGATGACGCCGTTCTTCCTGGCGCGATCGCCGACCAGACTGAGGGATGTTTCGACGATCCGGCTAAAATGAAATTCCGATTCGTTTGGCTGCATGTCACCGGTTTCGATCCTCGACATATCGAGAATATCGTTGATGATTGCCACCAATTGCCTGCCGCTATTGTTGATGTCCTGGGCGTATTCGGCATATTGCGGAACGCCAACCGGACCAAAAGCTTCGGCCTTGATGATGTCGGAAAACCCGATGATGGCATTTAGCGGGGTGCGGAGTTCATGGCTCATATTCGCCAGAAATTCGGTCTTGGCCCGGTTTGCGGCTTCGGCCTGTTCACGGGCGTGCGTTTGTGCCTCTTCCGCCTGCTTTCGCTCGGTAATGTCGCGGAAAGTATAGATAGCGACGCGCCGCTCTTCGGCGCGCTGACCGTGACGCTGTCCACTGACCGATAGTTTTGACGAGCTGACAATCAATTCAATGATGATGTCCCGTCCATCCATTGTGGAGAGCGGGAATTCCTCGGGGCCGAACATGTTGGCGCCGACATTGTCACCGGGCTGCCCCTTGTCACCGGGCTGCCCCTTGTCACCGGGCTGCCCCTTGTCACCGGGCTGCCCCTTGTCACTGGGCTGCCCCTTGTCACTGGGCTGCCCCTTGTCACTGGGCTGCCCCTTGTCATGGGCTAGAAGCATATCCAGTTCCTTCGACCCCGGAATATAACGGTGAATTGATTGGCCTGCGGCATCCCCCGCGGCCACGCCGATGACCCGTTCTCCGGCCGGATTGATCAGCTCGATTTCGCAATCCTGATTGACGATGGCGATGCCATCGAAGGAATTATCCACAACGCTTTGCATCATCGCGCGTCGATGCATCGCATCCAGACGTTGATGGAAGATCGAGGCCGACTGCGCATCGATCGCGCGCCACAGGCTGACGGTATAGGACAGCAGCGCCACCAGAACCCAGGGCATGGTGTCGAAAATAACAGGCCAGGTCGCGAGAACGCCGATGGCGGTTGCTGCGCTGAGGATGGTCACCAACGCCAGGCAGGCGAGGCCGATGCGCCAGGATTTTCGATAGAAAAAAGGCCCGAGAAGGATAGCGATCAGAAAGGCAATGAGGACAACCGGCCATTGGTCGATCCGATAGTGCATCCGGTTCTGTACGATGGATTCAAAAGCAAGGGCCTGCAGGACCGGTCCCGGCACAACCCTATGGACGGCCATCGCGAGCTGATCGCCGAGTTCCACAGCCGTAGCGCCCACGATTACTTTTTTGCCAGCCACCGTTTCGTTGAGAAAGTTGCCCCTCATCACATCGACATAGGATAGTCGCGGTATGGTCTCGGGCTGAATTCCCAAATCGATATAGAACGCGCCCGGATTCTGAGCCTTGCCGGTAGCGAGCAGCCCGGCCATGCTGGTTATCGTCTGCCCACGCCACTCGTCGGCCGTCAGGTAACGTCGGACCCGTCCATCGGTTTCCGCCTGAATATTCACCGTGGCAATCTGGGCATCCTTTCCGACCGACGGGTGCGGCGCCGAATGGATGATTTGTGGCTTTTGCCCCTTCGGCGCATAGAATTGCTTGAAGACCGGCAGGATGACGCGTCCGCCCGCCCTGCTGATCGCGGCGCCGAGGGCTGCATCGTTTTCCGGGTTGGAGCGGGAGCTGAAATCGATATCGAGGGCGACGCTATTCGCCCCCGCGGCGATAAGCCGGTCGATGAGCGCGGCATGATAACGCCGTGGCCACGGCCAGCTATCCAGCGTTTTCAGGCTTCTCGAGTCGATTTCAACAACGACAATTTCCTGGCTCGCCTCGCGTTTTAACAGGCCAAAGGCGAAATCAGTGAGGGCGAAATCGAGCGTCGTCAGAAAACCGCCAAAATAGGCGGCCGATACGCCGGCAAAGACGATAAGGTGTGGCAGGAGCCGTTTCATTCCGGTGGCAATCTATCCCGGTTTTACGGGCATTTCGGGCATATTTCAGAGTCGCGTCGCGATCAGGGATTGTGGGCTGAAGAGTTTAAATTTCCGTTCGTAAAAAAAAGCGGCCGCCCTTTCGGACGGCCGCTTTGTTGTAAGTAATTCTGAAGCCAACTCACAACTTAATTGTTTCCACCGCCGTTGTTTCCACCGCCGTTACCGTTACTGCGACGGTTTCCATTAAAATTGGTATTACCGTTCGCGGTGGCTTATCCCGTTAACTCAGGCTCGTCTATATGTGGTAACTGCGGTTGAACGTCCTTTTGGGGG
>JAQBTY010000480.1 GCA_027624735.1 Pseudomonadota bacterium
ACAGCTTCAGCCAGTTCCATCATCGAAAAGGTCAACCGTGGGAAACAAGCGTTGGAATCGCAACACTAGCGTCACGCGTGCTGGACGAGCTTTATGCGGAATTTCCGGCTTATGGAAAAGCCTGGAAAAAATATAACCAGGTCTATCTCACCAATCTGGCGGTGCTCGATTCCTACCAGATGTTCTTCAAGGAGCCGGCCAATGGCTTGGCGGATTTCAAGGACAGGAAAATTGCCAGCGCCGGGCTAAACCTGCGCTATTTGAAAAACACCGGCGCGGTGGGCGTCGCCGGCAGCCTCGTCAGCTATTACAACAAGATAAAGACCGGCGTGGTCGATGGCACCATGTTGTGGCCCGAAGCCGTGGTCGGGTTCAAGATCGTCGAAGTCGCGCCTTACATGCTGAAGGCCGATATCGGCACCATGAATTCCAAATCCATCACCATGAATGCCGATAGCTGGAAACGCCTGCCCAAATCGGTACAGAAAGTTATCAAGGAGGTCGCCATCGCCTATCGCGACTATACGACAGCGGAGGTGATGAAGAAGGCCAAGACATCCTATGCGTTGTTCGAAAAGCGCGGCGGCAAGATCGTTCAGATGACCCAGGCGCAACGTGTGAACTGGGCCAATTCCATGCCCAATGTCGCCAAGGACTGGACGTCGAACCTTGAGAAAAAGGGCATCCCGGCCAAGGCCGTCCTTCGCGCCTATATGGACAAGATGCGCGCCGCAAACCAGCCCATCCTGCGCCAGTGGGACAAGGAATAGCGCACGGTGGCTGACCCGATTTCAGACGGGACAACGGCCGAAAAGACAGACGGGGCGCCGCGCAAGACCGGCGTCCTGTCCACCTTGTTCAACAAGGGCGTAACCGGGCTCAATGCGCTTGGATCCGTCTGGGTTTTGTTTGTCATGATCCTGGTCAATTGTGACGCGTTTGGACGGACCCTGTTCAACCACCCGATCGAAGGCGTCATCGAAATCATCGAACTGTCAGTCGTCGGTATCGTCTTTTTGCAGATCGCGGATGCGACCCGCGTTGGCCGGCTGACCCGATCCGACGGGCTTCTCAATATTGCTTTGGCCAACGCGCCCCGCCTCGGCCGCTTTATGGGGGTACTGTGGGAAGCCATGGGCATCCTGTTCATGGCTATTGTGCTCTGGGGCAGCCTCATCCTGCTGAGCGGATCAATAAGGAACAACGAATATGTCGGCGCCGACGGTGTCTTCACCTTCCCGGAATGGCCGGTAAAGACGGTCATCGTCGTCGGTTGCGCCGCCACGCTGCTGCAATTCTGCGTCTTCGCGACACGCTACCTCCGCGACAAACCGACCGCGACCGACCAGGTCGCCGACGCCCAGCGGGAGTTTTAACATCATGACCGGTGTTGAGGTCGGCATCGCCTCAGTGGTGCTGATCGTCCTCCTGATTTATGCCGGGCTCTACATCACCGTCGCTTTGGGGCTGATATCGTTCGTCGGCGTGTGGATCATCCGTGGCAATATCGACATTGCCGTCAGCCTGTTGTCGCTCTCCGTCGCCGGCACCGTATCGCATGAGGTATTCGCGACAGTGCCCCTGTTCGCCTTGATGGGGCTGATCGTCGGCCAGGCGGGTCTGGGCAAGGATATCTACGACGTCGCCAATCACCTGTTCTACAAAATCTCCGGCGGCCTTGGCATCGCGACAGTCGCGGCAAACGCGATCTTCGCGTCCATTACCGGCTCGTCAATCGCGTCGGCATCGGTTTTTACGCGTATCTCGGTCCCTGAGATGCGGCGTTTCGGATATACGGCCAGGTTCTCCGTCGGCGTCGTCGCGGGAAGTTCGGTCCTGGGCATGCTGATCCCGCCATCGGCCATGCTGATCATCTATGCCGTCGTCACCGAGCAATCTGTCGGGCATATGTTTCTGGCCGGCATCGTTCCGGGGATCGTGCTTGCGGTTGCCTATGGCATCGCCATACCGATCATGGCCCGTGTCGCGCCAAATTTCGTCGGCGGCGGTGACACCGGAACCGGTGACGAAGACTGGCGGCAAATGACCTTCGGCGGCGCAATCATAAAACTTCTGCCAATTGCGACCCTGGTTCTGGTCGTGCTCGGGGGGATCTATGGCGGTGTCGTCACGCCGGTCGAGGCCGGCGCCGTGGGTTCTCTGGGCGCGCTGATCATCGCCCTCATAAAACGCAAAATGACGTGGCGGGGATTGTGGGAAGTGCTGGTGGAAACCGGGCACATTACCGCCACCATTCTTTTCCTTATCGTCGCGGCATCGATGTATAGCCGCATGATCGGGATGGCGGGTCTTCCGACCCTGTTCGGCGAATGGCTGGTTGCCCAAGGATTTGAACTGGTTGCCATCATGGTGCTTTACGTCATCCTGGTGGTTTTGCTGGGCACCATCATCGATCCGGCATCGATCATCCTCATTGTCGTGCCGCTGTTCCTCGGCACAATCGAAACCTTTGGTAGCAGCATCGTCTGGTTCGGGATCGTCACCGTGGTTGCCGCCGAGATTGGACTGCTGACGCCGCCGCTCGGCATTTCGTGTTTTGTCATCAAGAGCACCATCAACGACCCAACAATATCGTTGAAGGACATCTTTATCGGCGCCTTCCCCTTCGCGGTCATTATGCTGATGGTCCTCATTTTGCTGATTGCCTACCCGCAACTAAGCCTAATCCTCACCTGACAAGCGACGCAGAAAAACCATGAGCAATATCACCAAAGACACTTTAACCGATGCAGTCCTGGCAACCATCGCCAACGACACGGATCCCCGATTTCGGAAAATCATGAGCGCGCTGATCCGCCATATGCATGGATTCGTCAAAGAGGTCGATCTTTCCCAGGAAGAATGGCTTGCCACCATCGAATTTCTCTATCAGACCGGCGAGAAGACGACGCGACAACGGAACGAGTTTATT
>JAQBTY010000481.1 GCA_027624735.1 Pseudomonadota bacterium
CCATACCCACAGATTCGCATCAAATCCGCCTTATGGGAATCATTCGTTTCGGGCGGAACACTAGTGCTCGCCTGCCCCGGCGGCGATGCCACGCGGCACCTGATCTCGACCAAGGAACTCCGGGCGCTGGGACCGAAAGGCATTCTCATCAATATCGCGCGCGGTAGCGTTGTCGATCCCATTGCTGTTATCGCGGCGCTGCAGGCCAGGACCATTGCCGGCGCCGGGCTTGATGTTTTCGAGGGCGAACCCCATCTGCCGGAGGCGCTCCGCGCGCTCGATAATGTGATCCTGACGCCCCATCTGGGCGCCATAACCCATGAAGCCTATGAGGCGGGCCGCGATCTGCTGCTCGCCAATCTGCGGGCGCACTTTTCAGGGAAACCGGTTCTGACGCCGGTGGATATTGCGGAAGACTGATCTTCTCGGAACATGCAATTGCAGCTTAATAATTGTAAACGGAGTTGGTCGCCAACACCCACCTCCCCTAACCCCCCCCTGAAGGGCGGAGGGGGACGCTGTTGCAGGAGCTGGGCAGGACTCCCTCTCCGCCCCGTTGGGGGGAGAGGGTTGGGGTGAGGTGGGGCTTGGTCGGGCCAAAATGGTCATGTTTTATATCACCGGCGACAGGCCGCCATCGACGTTGATCGCGGTTCCGGTGATGTAGGACGCCGCGTCGGACGCGAGGAAGCAGGCCATGTTGGCGTATTCCCCGGCGGTGCCCATGCGGCCGATCGGAACGCGCTTGCCTTCCTCGGCGATCTGTTCTTCCAGCGTGCTGTTCCTGCCCAGCCGGTCGTGCCGGCGCCTCACCTGTTCGGTGACGATGGAGCCGGTGAGCAACGCATTGACCAACACGTTGTGAGGCGCGCATTCGCCGGCCAGAACCTTGGTCAGCGCCAGCCCCGCGGCACGGGTCACCTGGGTTGGCGCGCCTTCCGCCTTGGGCGCCTTGGCGCCGATATTGAGAATATTGATGATCCGTCCCCAGCGCCGCTCCTTCATGCCCGGCACCATGAGACGGGCCAGCCTGATGGCGCCGAACAGTTTGAGATCCAGATCGTCCTGCCAGTCCTGATCGGTCAGCTCCTCGAATTTGCCATGCTGCGACGAGCCCGCATTGTTCACCAGGATATCGATGGGCCCGAAATCGCGCATCAGTGCGCCATACATGTCAGTGATCTGATCCGCCCGGCCCACATCACAGGGGTAAGTCCAGGCAGTCCGACCGGTGGCGCTTTCAATGTCCCGCTTGGCGTCGGCCAGGACGTCCGCCCGCCGCGCCAGCAAGGCGACATCGGCGCCGGATTCGGCGAAGCGTTTCGCCATGGCGAAGCCAAGCCCCTGGCTGCCGCCCGTAATCAGGGCGCGTCGCCCATCCATCCGTACATCCATCTTCAATCCTTTCGAATAGCGTCGTTAATAAGCTCCTTGCGCAGCACCTTGCCCACCGGGCTTTTCGGCAGGGCGTCGGCGAATTCGATCACCTGCGGCACCTTATAGGGCGCTATGCGTTGTTTTAGCGTGGCGCGCATTTCGTCGGCCAGCGTCGCCGTCCTGATGGAAGCGTCCCGCAAGACGACGACCGCCCGAATACGGTTGCCGATTTCCGCATCGGCCAGCGGCACCACGCAGGCTTCCGCGACGGCATCATGCTGGCGCAGGGCATTTTCGATCTCGAGCGGTGAAATGAAGATGCCGCGGCTCTTGAAACAGTCGTCGCTGCGCCCGGCGATCCACAGAAACCCATCGCCGTCGGCGTAGCCAAGATCGCCGGTATGGTACCAGCCATCATGGACGACCTCAGCGGTTTTCTCCGGGTCCTTGTGGTAGCCGAGGAAAAAACCGGGATTGTCCGACGCGATCAGGATATTGCCGATATCGCCTGTGGGTATGGGTTTGTATTCATCATCCAGTATCTCGACCCGCGTTCCTGGCAGCGGTTTACCGATCGATCCGGGACGAACCGGCCAGCGTGGTCCCTGTCCGAAGACAAGCTGCATTTCCGACAGCCCGTAATGTTCCCAGATAGGGCAGCCGATGCGGCGGTGCCATTGCTCATAAGTCGCTGCTTCGAGCGCCTCGCCGGTGGCATTGCAGCCGCGCAGGCTCGACAGATCATAGTTGGCCTCTACCCCGTCCATGGCCAGGATGCGGCGATAGACCGTGGCCACCGAATAGATCAGGGTGACGCGGAATTCTTCGACCGCCGCCAGTACGTTCTCCGGCGTGGCGCGGGCTTCCAGAATCGCGCCGGTAATCCCGTTGCGCAGGGGAAACAGCACATTGTGGCCCAGCGCGCTGATAAAGCTCCACTCGCCGGTCGCCATGGCCACGTCATTTTCCAAAGGCGGTATTCTGAGCTTGTTGGTATCGCCCAGAGCAACGACCCAGCGATGCGCATGCACGATGCCCTTGGGACGGCCCGTCGTGCCGGATGTATAGACAAAGAAGGCGGCGTCATCTGACTCCGTATCAGCACAGTCCAGACGATCTCCGGAATGGTCCGCCATGAGCTTTTCAAAATTGTGCTCTGTCGGATTTGCGCCACGGGCAACAATCAGCCCCCGCGGCAATTGGTCAGACAGCGCGCGCAATGGCTCAGCGATGGATGCGAGGGTAATGGCGGCGCTTGCCTCGCTATGATCCCTGACATAGGCCACTTCTTCGGGCCCCAGTAGAGAGTTCTGCAGTACCGGAACGGCGCCGATTTTGACCAGAGCCAGAAACGAAACGGCGAATTCCAGACAATTGGGCAGCCGGATAAGGACTTTTGCGCCCTTTACTATACCCACCGCCGACAGACCCCGGGCCAGGGAATAAACCTGTTTGCCCAGCGCGGCAAAACTGATTGAGCCGCCCTCGAACACAAAGGCGGTGCGGGCGCAGAGCCCGGCATCGAGCTGGCGGTCGAGGACTTCCCGGGTG
>JAQBTY010000482.1 GCA_027624735.1 Pseudomonadota bacterium
CTTCAAGAGGCCACCGCGCCCAACCGATTCGTTTGACTCATAAAGTATCCGGACGGACACTCAGGCCACGCACCAACTTTGCCCCGCGACAATCGACCACTAAGATTGTAAAGTCCGGCCAGGAACATAGCGGTGGTATACAAAATACCAAAATCGGGCAGGGGGAGACCGTTATGCGGGTCCCGGCGCACTGAAACGATCAAACCAATAGGGAAAGCATCGGCAAAACGATGGCGGGAAAAACGGACGTAAAAAAGCATGCCCATCCCGGGCGGGGCGGCAAGGCGATGGCGCACCCGAAGGGCCGCCAGGTCGATCCACAGGCTTTAGACGATATTCAGGCCTTACTCGGCGACGCCCCGCGCGATCGCGACATGCTGATCGAGCATTTGCACCTGATCCAGGACAAGTACGGCTGTCTTGCCGCTGAGCATCTTGTGGCGCTGGCCGATGAAATGCGCATGGCCATGACCGAGATTTATGAGGTCGCGACGTTCTATGCCCATTTCGATGTGATCACCGATGAATCCGAGCGCCCCCCGCCCGTCACCATCCGGGTCTGCGACAGCGTTACGTGTGAAATGATGGGCAGCGAGGCGCTGATCGACGCGCTTGCCAAGGATAGCGGCGCGGAAATTCGCGTTTTGCGGGCGCCCTGCATGGGCGCCTGCGACAAGGCGCCGGCGGTTGCCATCGGCCACGCACAGATCGCCCCGGCGACGGTGGAGCCGGTCCTCGCGGCGGCCAAATCAGGCCACCCTTCCTCCCTGCCCGGCTATCAGGATTTCGATGCCTATGTGGCGGGCGGCGGGTATGCCCTGCTGCGCGAGTGTCTCAACGGCAAGCGGACGCCGGACGATCTGATCGATGTCCTGAATGGTTCGGGCCTGCGCGGTCTTGGCGGCGCGGGATTCCCGGCGGGGCGCAAATGGACTTTTGTGCGGGCGGAAACCGGTCCCCGCCTGATGGCGGTCAATGCCGATGAAGGCGAACCGGGGACGTTCAAGGATCGCTGGTTCATGGAGCGCGACCCGCACCGCTTCCTCGAAGGCATGCTGATCGCCGGCTGGGCGGTGGAGGCCGACGCCACCTATATTTATCTGCGCGACGAATATCCGGACTGCCGCAAGATCCTTCTCAAGGAACTTCCCAAGCTGAAAGCGGCGGGTCTCGCCAAACCCGGCACCGTGCATTTACGCCGTGGCGCGGGGGCTTATATTTGCGGCGAAGAATCCGCCATGCTGGAATCCATCGAGGGCAAGCGCGGCCTGCCACGGCACAAGCCGCCCTTCCCCGCCCAAATCGGCTTGTTTGGACGCCCGACGCTGATCCATAATGTGGAGACCCTCTATTGGATCCGCGACCTGGTGCAGAAAGGACCGGACTGGTTCACCAACCAGGGCCGTAACGGCAGCAAAGGACTGCGGACGTTTTCGGTCTCCGGGCGGGTCAAGGAACCCGGCGTTAAAATCGCCCAGGCCGGCATCACGGTTCGCGAATTGATCGACGAATATTGCGGCGGCATGGAAGAAGGCCACAGCTTCAAGGGCTATTTGCCGGGCGGCGCCTCGGGCGGCATTCTGCCGGCCAGCATGGGCGACGTTCCGCTCGATTTCGGCACCCTGGAACAATATGGCTGCCTGATCGGGTCGGCCGCCGTGATCGTCCTGTCGGACCGGGATTCGACCGCCCATGTGGCGATCAATCTGCTGAAGTTTTTCGAAGACGAAAGCTGCGGTCAGTGCACGCCGTGCCGCAACGGCTGCGAAAAAGCCGTCCAGCTGCTCGAAAAACCAAGCTGGGACGTACCGTTGCTGGAAGAACTGTCCACCGCCATGCGCGACGCCTCGATCTGCGGCCTCGGCCAGGCCGCGCCCAACGGCCTCGCCTCCGTGTTCAAATATTTCCCCGACGATGTGAAGTAGCCACGCCCATGGCCAATTTGATCCACGGGCCCGATCGCCAGCCTATTCCGCCGATTAACCCGCCACCGCGCTGTGCGTGCGACTGCCATGCGCATCTCTATGGGCCGTTCAGCCTGTTCCCCATCGATCCGGCAAAGGGCGACGGTCCGGACACGAGTTTTGAGGATTATCGGGCAATGCTCGACGTGCTCGGCATCGACCGGGCGGTTCTGGTTCAGGCCCGCGATTACGGCGGAATCGATCCGGTGACGCTGGATGCCATCGCGCGGTCGGGCGGCCGGTGCCGCGGCATCGCCATGCTGTCGCCCGAGGCGCTGGACGACAATCTCGACATTCTGATCGAGGGTGGTTTCCGCGGCATTCGGCTATCGACATTTTCCAAGTCCATGTTCGGCCCCCAAATGCTGGATCTATACCTGCCGCGGCTGCGGGAGCTCGGCTGGATTATCCTTTTTCATTTGCGGAATATCGATGAGATGATTGAGCTGGCGCCCCGGCTGCGCGCGCTCGACGTTCCCGTCATGATCGACCATCTGGGGCGGATCGACGGCAGCCAGCCCCTGGATCATCCGGGGTTCCAGGCGCTGCTGGACCTGTTGCGCGAGACCGATCATTGCTGGGCGAAAATCTGCAGCTGGTACCGGTTGTCAAAACTGGGCACTCCCTATGACGACATGGCGCCCTTCGCCCGGGCGCTGATCGAGACCCGCCCCGACCGGCTGGTGTGGGGCAGCAACTGGCCGCATCCCAATTCGCCGGTCGCCATCCCCAATGACGGATTCCTGCTCGACCAGCTCATGGGCTGGGCCGGCGATGACGCGACCCGTCAAAAGATTCTGGTCGACAACCCGGCGACGCTTTTCGGGTTCGATTAGAGCGTGGCGATCTGGACTGATTCTTCCGCCCTCCCGGTCTAGCCCGAATTATTCACGGTGCGGCGTTTAATGGTTGGTGAGCATGGATTAACCTGTTGAGATT
>JAQBTY010000483.1 GCA_027624735.1 Pseudomonadota bacterium
GGCTGGACGCCATCCGCGAGGTGCTCCCCTCGGTGAGTATCCATGCCGAACTCGGCATGGCCGAACATCTGACGCGGCTCCTGGTCGAGGGGGTCATGCAGATGGCCCTTGTCTACGCTCCCAGCGCCCGTCCCGGCCTGCATGTCGAGCAGATCCTCGACGAGGAACTGGTGCTGGTCGACGCGGGTTCGGGCCGCGGAGAGTCGGACCCGGTAAAGGCGGTAGCCGGGCGCTATGTGCTGGTGGACTGGGGCCACGAGTTCGTGCAATCGCACGCGCTGCAATTTCCGGATCTGACAAACTCTGGCATGACGCTCAGCCTCGGCGCTCTGGCCACGCAGTTCATCTTGGAACGCGGCCTCGCGGGCTATCTTCCCGCGCGGGCGGTGAAGGAGCATCTCGACTGTGGTGCGATGCACCTTGTCGCAAACGCTCCGGACTTCCACTATCCCGCTTGGGTCGTTTGGCGCGACGATATTGACCCGGCGATCGTTCAGCCGGCTTTGACGGAACTGCGTAAAATCGCCGCTGAAATCGACGTGGAGCAAGGCCAGATCCTGAACGATCTCGCTGCGATGGGCGACGGCAGCGTGCAGGAAATGTCGCTGGGAAAGCGACCACCGATGCGCCCGCCACCAAGCCGCCGTCGCTGACCGGGCGTGGTCGCCTCAGCCCACCGCCTCGACCGGCCCGCCTGCCGCGGTCCAGGCGCGAAAGCCGCCGGGGATGTGCGATAGGCCGCCCAGCCCGATCTCGGCCGCCATTTCCACCGCCAGGGTCGAGCGCTCGCCGACCGCGCAATACAGCAGCACGCTGCGATCACGCGCCAGCCCACGCAACAGCCCGGACTTGCCGCAGAACCGGTCGAACTGGCCGTAGGGGCAGTGGATCGAGCCGGGGATGGTGCCGCTACGCTGGCGCTCGCCCTCCTCGCGGATATCGACCAGCAGATGGGGGCAATCGGGCCAGGCCGTCAGCAACTCGGTCGCCTCGACCGTGGCCACCCGGTGCTGGGCGTCCGAATGCAGCCCCAGTTTCAGGTTCGAGGGCACCGCCACGTCCATCATTGCCGGGTTCGGCAGGTTGAGGTTGTTCATGATCTCGGCATATTCCTCGGCCGATTTGACCTGGAGGCGCGGATTGTAGGCCTTCTCCTCGGCGATGGTGCTGACCGTGTCGCCCTTGTAGTCATGGGCCGGGAACACGAAAGTCGCCTCGGGCAGCTTCAACAGCCGGTCGAACAGCGAGTGGTACTGGTCATACGGATCGCCGTTCTGGAAATCGGTCCGCCCGGTGCCCCGGATCAGCAGGGTGTCGCCGGTGAATACCCGGTCATCCATCAGGAAACTGTAGCTTTCACTAGTATGGCCGGGGGTGTGCAGGGCGGTCAGCGATATCCCCTCGATGGTCACCTCCTCACCGTCGCGCACCCGCAGCGAGACCACATCGGCGGGCGATTGCTCGCCCATCACCGTGGTGCAGCGGGTCGCGTCACGCAGCGACCCCATGGCCGAGACATGGTCGGCATGGATATGAGTATCGACCACCTTGACCAGTTTCAGATCCAGCTCCTCGAGCAGCTTGAGGTAACGGTTGGTCTGCTCGAACACTGGATCGATCAACAACGCCTCGCCGCCCCGACGGCTGGCCATCAGATAGGTGTAAGTGCTGGAAGTCTTGTCGAAAAGTTGCCGAAACAGCATGCTAGCCCCATTTGCTACGTGGCCTGATGGCTGGCGGCGCATGCGCTGCGTACCAGGGCAGCACGGACACCAGCCGATCAGGATGACGGAAGCAGGCTAGCAGAGCACCAACCAACTGTCACGACAGCGCGGCAGCCGTTTGAGGGTCACTTTGAAATTGCCCGCTTCGAGCCCTTACCGAGGTTCGACCGCATCCGTTTCGGCGAACCAACGCTTCGTCCGGAAACTGCTAAATCTCGCGGCGAAAATCCCCGGTTAATGGCCGATCTGACCGCGGTTCGACGCACTGGTATTTAGAATAATTCCCCATTGTGCAAATTTGTGTCTCAACGCGATTTTCGTCCTGCCCCAGTGCCGATTAACCGTCATCAATCGATGTCACTCGGACATTCTCATAGCGTTTGTTCAAGTAGTCCCATTCTTTTTTAGTTACACGAAAACCGTCCAACCACACCCGTTTGAGCGAACGGATCTTTTCCAGTTTCGGGAAGGTGCCATCGGGTGTGAATTCGGTCTGATCATCATGGCTCCCAATCGACAAATATTCTAGGTTCTTAATTGAGGATAATATATCAAGGTCTGTCTCACTTATATCATTGGCCCAAATATCCAGTTCGTTTAATTGTTTCATTCGACAGATATACTCTAGACCAGTCCTTGTAATTCGCGTCGCACCGATTGCCAATTTTGTAATTCTGCGAGAATTTGAAATCAATCTCGCATGTTCATCATTAAAATTTGAACATTCAAAGTCCAAATCAGTGAGATTCTGGGCCTTCATGAGTGATATAAGTGCGCTCTCGTCTATTTTTGATTCTTGAGCCCCAAGCTTTTTCAATGACGGAGATCTCGATATCTCCTCAAGGTCATTCCCATTCAACCCATACATGCAACTTAAGTACTCCAGACTTTGAATCTCGTCAAAGCCGCTCAGCCGCCCCCCAGCTTTCAGTTGAAATATCACCAACGCTTTCAAGTCTGGGCAAGAAATCGCATGACGAACCGCTGCGCGAGTGATGCCGCGCCAGATTTGCAAAAAACTGACAGATGAAAAAGACTGAAAAACCGCCGCATCCCGGGTGTTTATAACGTGTTTTCCGTTAATAAATATTTTGTCGAAGTGGTTTCCGACTCCTATTTTTAGTTTGGCAGTCGCGTTAAGTGGGAATTCTATAGATAGTTCATTTTT
>JAQBTY010000042.1 GCA_027624735.1 Pseudomonadota bacterium
GATTTCGCCTCATGGATGGCATGGGTCGCGGACAGCCGAACGGCCATGCGTTTTTCGACGGTGGCCGCACCGGAGGTTTCCGCCTCCTGCCACGCTTCATTCACCGAATTCCGGAGATATGCCCGCGCCGCCGACAGCTTGGCATGGGCGCGGGCATATTCGTCATGCACAACAGGCATATCCGAAAGTGGCACTGTAATCCGGCGCGGCTTCTTATCCTGTGCCATATCATTGAACCGGTCGAGAAATCCCTGAGCAATGCCCATGGCGGTCGATGCAAACCCCATGGCGTAGATGGAAACGGTGGTGAAGGTATAGAGCGGTCCCGTATCGCCGGCCTTCTCGATCATGGTATCGCGAACAATGGTGTGGTCTTCGGGCACAAAGAAATTGTCGAGTGTAAACCCTTCGGTCCCGGTCCCGCGGAGCCCGACAACATCCCAGGTATCGGTCAATTTGACCTGATCGGCACGAACGAGAACCGTCCGGTTTTCCGGGTTGCCATCGAAACCGGGCCGGACCGTGCCGTCGCGTTCCTTGACAATGCTGCAGTGCGCGGCAAGCCAGGTCGCATGGTGGCTGCCGCTGACGAACATACTCTGGGCATTCACGCTATAGCCGCCATCAACGACGGTCGCTTCCGCCTTACCCGGCCCCCAGGCCAGAACACCGGCGGGCTTATCTTCCCAAATCTCGCTGGCGACCTCTGGTATGAGATAACCGCCCAGCATGGCGCAGCCATTGCCCTGACAAACGCACCAGGCGGCGCTGCCGTCATATTCCGCGACGCGCTCGACAATTTGAATAAAGACCGGCAGCGGCAGCTCCGCCCCGCCGACCTTTTTCGACAGCAAAAGTCGAAACATTCCCTGTTCATGCAGGGCGGCCATCCCGTCCCTGGTCAGTTCGTGTATCCTGTCGGCTTCCGGCGCTCCAGCCTCTATTACTGGGCCGGCGATATCGACCCGGTCGAGCCATCCTTGTGCGTCACCGGTTAGGTCATCCTTGGGCATAATTTTCGCTTTCACTTGCCTGTTCCGGCAAATTATGACCGCCCCTCCCCCATCTGTCACCGCCGCAGACCGATTTTGCGGGAGGCTGTTGCACCTCGCCGCGCCGCAAGTCATAAATAACCATGGCTCAGGATTCGCGCTCCCCGCATCCGATCGAAACGCTGATTGCCATCATGGCGCGGCTCCGCGATCCCGCAAACGGCTGTCCCTGGGATAAGCTGCAGAATTTCTCGACCATCGCACCCTATACCATCGCAGAAGCATACGAAGTCGCCGACGCCATCGAACGAGACGACAGGCCGGCGCTCAAGGATGAACTGGGCGATCTGTTGTTTCAGGTGGTGTTTCACGCCCAGATGGCGCGCGAGGAATCGAGTTTTGAATTCAACGACGTCGTGGATGCTATTTGTGAAAAAATGCTCCGGCGGCACCCGCATGTCTTTGGGGATGGCGATGCTCGGTCCGAGCAGGAACAGACCAAGGCCTGGGAAGAGCAAAAGGCCGCCGAACGCGCTGCAAGCGGCAAGGACAAAGAAGACGCGAGCGCGCTTGATGGGATCGCCCTGCCTTTGCCCGCACTGATGCGCGCGGAAAAACTGCAAAACCGCGCCGCCCGGGTGGGGTTCGACTGGCCCAAAACCGAACCGGTCTTCGCGAAGATCGACGAAGAAATTTCCGAAATCCATGAGGTTATCGCCAACGGCGGCAATCCTGACGACTTGATCGACGAGGTCGGCGACCTATTGTTCGCGTGCGTCAATCTGGCTCGCCATTTGTCGGTCGATCCGGAGATCGCGCTGCGCCATGGCAACGCCAAATTCGAACGCCGCTTTCGCCAGATCGAAGCCAACCTGCGTGCTGCGGGCAAATCTCCTGAGGAATGTTCTCTTGAGGAGCTGGAAGATCAATGGCTGGTGGCTAAGGCCATGGAAGCGAAGCACAGCTAGCGCCAGCCGCGAACGCGAGCCCGACCGGTCTGATAACGGGTACTAATTAGCGCCGAGCTTGCCCCTCGGCAGATGGCGATTTCCGCATTACAATCCCCAGGACATTACGCTCTTTGCAATATGTGGAAATAACAATGACAGATTACTGGCTGAACAAGCTGATCTTCGATCTTCAGGAAGCCGGCGGGCGGGGCCTCTGGACGGATTCAAAAAAACGCCTCGCCTTCGTGGACGGCTACAAGCTCTCGCCGGCGATCCGCAAGGCCCTTATCGAAGACGATTTCACCACCTTGCAGCCCGCGATTAACCCCTACCTGATGCGCAATTTTCTGCTGTTCTGCGGTCTCGACGACGAAGAATCCAAGGATGTGCTGCATGGTCTTCATGTCGGCCCGCAACCCACGGATAAATCGGGCGAGGTCGCTCATGGCTGAACTGGTTGGTTGTTTCGCGGCGGGCCATGCGCCCAATATCGCGCGCATGTGGGAGACCATGGACAGGAAGGAACGGGCCTGGCTGGATGAAAAATTCTCTGAATTCGCCAAGCGGGTAAAGGCGAGCAGACCCGACGTGCTGATCATCCATTCCACCGACCACTGGTGCAATTTCTTCCTCGACAACATCCCCGCCTTCTGTATCGGCATCGGCGATGAACACGAAGGTCCGCCCGAACCGTTTATGAAGCCGGTCTTTCCTTATGAGACGCTCAAAGGCCATGCGGGGCTCGGAAAACATATATTGGAGCACGCTTTCGCATCCGAGTTCGACCCGTCCTATTCCATGCAGCTCAAACTCGATCACGGCATGGTGGTGCCGGTCTGGCAGGTCCATTTCGAGACCATTCCGGCGATCGTCCCGGTATATCTGAATCTGGTCGAAAAACCCTTCACCACACCCTTGCGCTGCATCAAATGGGGCCACATGCTGCGAGACGCTATCGAAAGCTTCCCCGAAAATATTCGTGTCGCGGTCATCGGCACCGGCGGCATGAGCCATTCCATCGGCGAGACGACCATGGGATGGGTGGACGAAGCGTTCGACCATGCCTGTATCGAGCTGTTCCGCACTGCCTCGGACGAGGAACTTGGCGCGAAGATGGACGAGATGCTGAAAGTGACCGGCAACGGCGGCGCTGAAATGCGCAACTGGCTGTGCGCCCATGGCGCGGCGGGCGGTAAGGGCTTCGATCTGATCGGCTACACCCCCATGCCATCCATGCTGATCGGATGCGGTCTCGCCGAATGGCGTCTCAGTTCATGAAAACGCCATGATAACGCCGATGGCGTGATCCGCCGCCAGCCGCAGAATTCTTCATGAAAACCTCTCTCGTCCTGCGGAT
Source organism: Pseudomonadota bacterium (assembly GCA_027624735.1). Lineage (GTDB taxonomy): Bacteria > Pseudomonadota > Alphaproteobacteria > MPNO01 > UBA2964 > JAQBTY01. Next base: position 3,300 of record JAQBTY010000042.1, read on the forward strand.
CTTCGTGCCCTTTGCGCTGGGCTATTGCGTGGTTTCCATCCTGCGATCGATCAACGCCGTCATCGCGCCTTATCTGGTGCGCGATCTTGACTTGAGCGCCACCGAACTGGGGTTCGCCACCAGCACGTTTTTCCTGATCGCCGTGCTGATGCAGATCCCCTACGGAGTTCTGCTCGACCGCTATGATCCGCGCAAACTTTATGCGCTTTTTCTTTTCCTGTGCGCCATTGGCGCGGTCATTGCGGCAATGGCCGACGGCGTTCTCATGCTGACCGTCGGGCGCGGGCTAATTGCGCTGGGCGGCGGCGCCAGCGCGGTGACATCCTACAAAATCTATTCCCTGTGGTTTCCGCCGGAACGGCTGCCGCTGGCCAACGGGCTGAGCCTTGCCGCCGGCGGGCTGGGGGTCCTGATTGGGACCACGCCGGTCGAACTGGCGCTCCAAATCATGGACTGGCGCGACGTGCATCTTATCGTCGCCGGCCTGACGCTCGCCGCTGCATGCGTTGTCGTTGTGGTGGCGCCGGAAAACAAGCCGGTTCGCAGAAACCTTACCCTCGGCCAGCAGATATCCGGTCTCGGCTTTGTCCTGAAAAGCCTGGTGTTCTGGCGCGCGGCCCCGTTGACATGCATGACGCTCGGAACCTTTGGTGGGGTCTCCACCCTGTGGACGGGACCGTGGGTGCGCGATGTCGCCGGATTGTCCGGCACGGACGCCACCAATGTTCTGTTGTGTCTGTCGGCCGCCTTCACGGTCTCGAGCCTGCTGGTGGGATGGATGACCGGTCTCGCCAGGCGCGCAGGTTTGTCGCTGATGGGATTTGTCGCGGGTGCGGCCACTCTGTTCCTGTCCGTCCTGATCGCCCTCTACCTGCAGCCCTCGGACTCTTTCATGGTTATCGTTCTGATGTGGTCGCTCTTTGGCTTTCTGGGGCCACTCAACATGGTTTCCTTTGCCGCGCTCGCCGGAGAATTTCCATCCGACATGACCGGCCGATTGAACGCCTGCCTGTCGGTCTTCTGGCTGGGCGGCGGGTTCGCCATGCAGAACATCTACGCCATCGTGATACATCAATTTCCTTCCGATGGCGGAAGCTATGCCGTTGACGGTCATAAGCTTGCCATCGGATTGATTGCTCTGCTTCTGGCCGGTGCTCTGGTATGGTTCGCCATAGCCACGAGGCTGCTAAAAAAAAGGCCTAGCAATTGCCAGCCGTCGATTTGCCTATAGAATTCAATCCCGGAACAGGGGCTTCAAACAAGCAAGGAAAGACGTGTCATGACCCGTTACGCCATCAGCCAGCCCGTAACCCAAGTGGAAGCACCACGCCTTCTCATGGGCAAGGGGCGCTATACAGACGATGTATCTTTGCCGCGTGAATGCAAGGCGGTCTTTCTGCGCTCGCCCCATGCTCATGCGGAGATCCGCAGCGTCGACACAACGGCCGCCGAAGCCATGCCGGGCGTTATCGTAGTTCTGACCGGCGCTGAGTGGCAGGCAGACGGGATTGGTCATGTGGCGGGTAATCCGCCGCCAAAGCGTCGTGACGGCTCCCCCGGTTTTCGTCCGCCCCGCCCTGCCCTGACCAGCGACCGGGTGCTGCATGTGGGACATATCATTGCAATGGTTGTTGCCGAGACCGTCAACCAGGGGAAGGACGCCGTCGAAGCCATCCTGGTGGATTTCACCCCCCTGCCCGCGCAGGTGGACCCGGTTGCCGCCAGCCAGTCTGACGCCATACAGTTTTGGGACGATTGCATCAACAACGAATCCTTTGTCGCCGAAAAGGGCGATGCCGCCGCGGCCGATGCGGCGTTGCAAGCAGCCGATCACATCATCAAGGACAAATTCAGGATCACGCGGATCACGGCCAATACCATGGAACCCCGCGCCGTGGTCGCCGAGTATGACGAAGGCCGAAATCACACCACGGTCTATGCCTGTCAGCAGCGTCCCTTTGCATGGCGCGAAATGATGACGCAAAAAATGTTCAAGATACCGGAAAACCAGATGACGGTTATCGCCGGCGATGTCGGCGGATCGTTCGGCATGAAAGGCGGGCTCTACCCCGAAGTGCCCTTGGCGGCCTGGGCGTCCAAACGCGTCGGCCGCCCGGTCAAATGGGTGTGCGAACGTAGCGAAGGTCACATCGCCGACGATCAGGGGCGCGATCTTTGGACCGAAGCGGAACTGGGCGTGAACAATGACGGCTCGTTTCAGGGCGTGCGGTTTTCATCCACCGCCAATGTAGGCGCGTATTTGTCCATGAACGGTTTTGGCACGCCCAATGGTATTGCGAGCTCTCTTTGCAGCACCTATGCCATGCCGACGGCCCATGGGTTTACCAGCGCGGTGCTGACCAACACCTGTCCCATGGCGAACTATCGGGGACCGTCGGGGACTCCCAGCACCTATGTTCTGGAACGTCTGGTGGACATGGCGGCGGCCAGGCTCGGGCTTGATCCAACGGAAATCCGACGCCGCAACTTTATCCGTCCCGATCAGATGCCCTACAAGCTGCCTACCGGGAACAGCTATGATTGCGGCGAGTTCGAAGCGGTCATGGATAAGTGCCTCGCAAAGGCGGATTACGCTGGTGTGGCTGCCCGCAAGGAGGAAGCCAAATCGCGCGGCAAGCTGCTCGGCGTCGGAGTCTCGTCCAGTGTCGACCCTTCCGGCAGTCCGGCGGTGGAAGCGGTCGAATTGCGGTTCGACCCAGGCGGATCGGTTACGGTTATGACGGCATCGACGGCTGGAGGCCAAAGCCATGCGACCATTTATACCCAGATCGTTTCGGAAAAACTTGGCATGGACATAGAAAACATCGACGTGGTCGAAGGCGATACGGGGCGGCACAGCTTCGGTTCGGGTACCGGCGCCGCGCGCACCGCGACCATCTGCGGCAGCACGGTGCTGCTTGCCGCTGAAAAAACCATCGCCAAGGCAAGCCGGATCGCCGCTCATCTGTTGGAGGCCGCTGTCGATGACATCGAGTTCGAGGATGGAACCTTCAGGGTGGCTGGAACCGACCGCGAAATTTCGTTTACGGAAGTGGCGCAAACGGCCTTCAAACCCAACAAGCTACCGCCCGATATCGAAATCGGCCTTTATGAAACCGCGACCTGGACGCCGACCACGACAAACATTCCCAACAGCTTCCAGGTCTGCGAGGTTGAGATCGATCCCGACACCGGCAAGATCTACATTGTGCGCTACACGGAAGTGCATGACGTGGGAGTAGAACTCAACCCGCGTCTCGTCGACGGCCAGGTTCAGGGCGGAATCGCCCAGGCGGTCGGTCAGGCGCTGATGGAAGAGTTGGCCTATGATCCCGATAGCGGTCAGGTGATCACCGGATCCTTTATGGATTACGCCATGCCGCGGGCCGATGATTTCAGCTATTTCGATCTGGGCAGTCATCCGGTACCGACCGCGACCAACCCGCTTGGTGTAAAAGGCGCCGGCGAAGGCGGCACGGTAGGCGCGCTGGCAGCCACCATGAACGCCATCAATGACGCGCTGGCCCCTCTCGGCGTGCGGAATCTCGGCATGCCGGCAACGCCGGAACGGGTCTGCCGCGCCATTCAGGTGGCACTGGCTTAGAGCCCTCACTCTGCCCGCCTTCCGCAAGCGGCAGTGGGAAGAGTGAGGGAAAACTTCTTACGCCTATTTCGCTTTCAGCAACTTGCGTACACGCACGAAAAGCGTATCTTCGGCGGCGCCGATCCGCTTCGCATGGGCCTGCATATCCTGCCATTTGACCGGGGCATAGCTCATCCGTCGTTGGGTCGCGGCCGCTTCGGCGGCTGGATCGTTGAGCGCCTTTTTAAAGGCTGACCGTAAAGCCGCGACCCGGTCGGCCGGGGCGCCTGGGGGCGCGAGCCAGCCGCGTCCCAAAGTCCCGTTGCCGCCGATCAATTCCAGGATTTTCTTGTCCATGGGATCCGACACCAGATCCTTGAGCAATGGCACATTGGGGTGATCCGCTATTGGTGTCAGCGCGTTCGCCGCAAGCACGACAAGCTTGTTCTGCTCGAACCATTGCGGACGCAATGATTTAGGCGACGAATAGACCGACTGAAAACCGGAGACCTCACCCCGATCCATGGCAAGGTAAATCCCGCCCATGCCGCGATACCCGGTGATGACCTTAAACTTCGTGCCGAGCATTGCATTAGCCAGCGCCGGGACGACGTAGGTCTGGGACCCTTTGCCGGAAGACCCCATCAGAACCTGCTTGGTCTTGGCGTCTTCGAGGGTTTTAACGCCCGCGCTTTTCATGATGACGAATGCGCTCTGGGTATCATCGGCGCCGCCGAGATAGTGAAACCGTTCCGGCTTGTATTTGACGCCGGTGGTCCTCAACCTGGACGCAAACGGCGTATCCGACAGCAGAATGCCGACTACGCTGCCGTCCTGCGCCGCGCTGTTATAGAGGAAATTTGCCGCCTTGGTTCCGCCGGCCCCGCCCATGTTCTGGGTAACGAAGGTGGGACTGCCGGGCATGTATTTCTTGAAGAAGGGCGCCAGCAATTGTGAATACTGCGTGTGTCCGCCGCCCGGTCCCGCCGCCACCACGATGGTGATCTGTTTCCCGGTGTAAAAATCAGATACCGCATCCGCCATGGATGGCGCCGTGATTGCCGCCGACAGCAAAATCATGCCGGCCGCACCTGTAACAATCTTGCGAATAATCATTGACTACCTCTCCCTATATTTTTGATGTGCACGGTGTGTCAGCAGCATTTGACGCCATTTCAGGGACCCGCGCCACCGGTTAATTAGTTACGGCCGAGGCGCATCAGCCACGCTGTACGGCCGCGCCGCATTTGGGTTATCTTCCCGCCACAAGAAAATTTAGGGAGGACAGGCCATGGGCCAGCTCGATCGTTGTTACAATATCGCCGATCTGCGCGCGGTCGCGGAGAAACGTCTGCCCAAGGGCGTGTTCGACTATATCGACAAGGGCACCGAGGATATGACCTCGCTCGCCGGCAACCGCGGCGCCTTTGCCGACATCAAGCTTCTGAACAAGGTCGTCACCGATATTTCCGATGTCCAGCTGGACATGCAGATTTTTGACAAGCCGGCGTCCATGCCCATGGCTATCGCACCCACCGGCACCGCCGGGATCGCCTGGTACGAAGGCGAGTTCGAACTGGCCAAGGCCGCCGCCGCCGCCGGGGTCCCGTTTACGCTCGCCACCGGTTCCAACACACCGATGGAAAAGCTCGCCAACGAGGCCGGCGGACGGCTATGGATGCAGCTTTATATGTGGAAGGAAAAAGAGCTGTCCGATGATCTGGTGAAGCGCGCCGCGCGCAACGGGTTCGAGGCGCTGCTCTGGACGGTGGATATCGGCCATGGCTCCAACCGCGAACACAATCTGCGCAACGGTTTCTCCACCCCCTATGTGCTTAATACCCGCTCGGTTGTCGACATGCTGCGTCATCCCACCTGGCTTGCCTTCGTAATGGGGCGCTATTTCATGAATGGCGGTATGCCCAAGCACGTGAACTATCCGCCCGGCTATCAGATGCCCATCACCGGCAATGTCGCGAAGCTTCGCAACACCGGTATAAGTCCCACCGCCAGACGGGCCGACATGGTCTCGTGGGACGATGTAGACCGCCTGCGTGATATCTTTCCGGGCAAGCTCCTGATCAAGGGAATCATGCGCCCCGACGACGCGGAAAAGGCCATCGAGCATGGCGTCGACGGCATCGTGGTCTCCAACCATGGCGGGAGGAACATGGACAGCGCGCCGCCAACCATCGCGGTGTTACCCGGGATCGTCAAAGCCGTCGCCGGCAGGATGACAATCATCGTCGATAGCGGTGTGCGCCGTGGCAGCGACATCGTCAAATGCCTCGCCCTCGGCGCCGATGCCGTGCTGGCCGGCCGGGCGACGCTCTATGGCACCGCCGCCGGCGGTGAGGCCGGCGCCACAAAGGCGATCAATATCCTGAAAGATGAAATGAAGCGCACCATGGCCTATGTCGGCACGCAACGCACCGCCGATATCAGCCAGGACGTGCTGTGGCAGGGCTGACGTGCTGAAACCTGCCCTGCCTAGCCCTCGATAAACGCGATGGCTTCAATCTCCACCAGCCATTCCGGGTCGACCAGTGAGGCGACGGCCACCTGGGTACTGGCGGGGTAAGGCTCCTTGAACGTCTCGGTGCGGACCTGATTGATCGCGTCACGGTAACGAATGTCGGCGGCGAAGACCGTGATCTTGACCACGTCGTCGAGCGTGCCGCCGGCTTCGGCCAGAACCGCCCCGATGTTGGTGAAAACCTGCCGCGTCTGCCCCGCGACGTCACCCTTACAGACGGTCTGTCCATCCGCGTCCCACGGGATCTGACCCGCGACGAAAACCAGGCGGCCACCGGAAACCTCCCAGCCCGCGCTGTAACTTCCCTTGGCCCGAACCTTCGCCGATTTGAGAACACGTTTGCCCATGAATGATCTCCCAATAATTATTAATTCAGATAACGCCGCACCACTGAAACCAGTTCACCGGGCGCCTCGTACGCCACGTCATGGCGGGAATTGACCGTCTCGATGACAAAATCGGGGCGGTCACGCGCAATTCGCTCGTAATGTTCCGGCTTGTACCTGTCGGACTTCAGCCCGCGGATGAAAGTCGTCGGACACCGGATTTTGTTGATTTCCTCCCAGATATCCAGGTTCCGCAGACGCGGCAGCGGCGCGTTTTTTTCCTGGGACTGGGTATTCCGGTAATCGGGATCCCGCTTCAGGGAATAGCCGCCTTCTACCTTATCCAACGCCAATTCGGCGCGGCTGCGGTCGAGCGCAAATCGCGGTGGATTAGGCCGGTCCGCCAGCGAGGCCATGGCAGCCTCAACATTTTCGAACAATTTTGGCGCGTTACCGACCGACACGTGATAGCCACCGGGATTGCCGTTACCGAGGGCGCTGTCGACCACGATGAGGAGGGACAGATGATTAGGAAAATTGGCGGCGAAGAAAATCGACAGGCGTCCCGACATGGAATGCCCCATCACAATGGGCCGCTCCCAACCAAAATGGGTAGAGACATTGACGATATCGCCCAACATCGCATCGAGCGAATAGTCCTTGCTGGGACTCCGGCTGGAGTTGCCAAATCCCCGATGATCAAACGCTACCACCTCACGCTCGGATGCGAGCGCACCGGCAACATCAATCCAATCATAGGAATCGAAATAATTCGTACCGTGAAGGATGAGCAAGGGCGTCCCACCGGGCGCGCCGAACGCTCGGTAGAACAGCTTTACGTCGCCCGAAACGATGGTCCCGGTGCGGTGCGCAGGCTCTGTCACACCATCTCCGCCAGCAGCCGCCCGTAACCCTGAACAGGCTGGTTCAGACCCAGTTTTTTCTGAATGTACCAGCAACGAACGGGAACGGGATGCAGAACGGGTACGCCAATCTCTGCTTCGATCTCACCGGCAATCTCGAACACCGGCCAATCACTGCCGAGGAGATACAGCGCTTCAGCGCCGTCGCCGTGCGCCTTGAAGGCGGCCACGACCAGCCCCAGGATTTCATCGGCCGGGTGATCGTAGATGCTGTCGGGCGGCGGGACCGGGGTGGTCATGGCCTGTACCTCGAGCCCGGCCTCCTCGAAATAGTGCCGGAATACATCGGCCAGTTCGCCAGAGAACGGCGTCACACCGACAAATTTTTTGATGCCGAGCGCCTCCATGGCGGCAAGCTGCGTCATGCCGGTGGTGAAAACCGGGATCTGGAACTGGTCTTCCCATTTTTTGATACGATCCCGTTCGCCGGCCAGCCCCTCGAGCATGAAGGGCGGCGCACCCTCGGGATGCAGCAGATCGACGCCCCGTGCCGCCATTTCCGGCACGCGTTTTTCGTATAGCGCCATGACCTCGCGGAACTCGGCGACCGACCGGTATTGAACGCCGAGGTGGACGGATTCAAACGCAACTCCCTCGGGCATGATGCTCTCGAGCTGGGCATGCGATATGGATTCATTGACCGGCTTGATCACGCCAACCGTCGCTATCGTGCCCTTATCAGCCATGGGAATCCCTCTCCTGTTCGGTCGATGCGTGTCAACGGTCTCAGAAATTGATCACCGGTTTGACCACCTCATAATTTGCCATGGCGGCCATGGCTTCGTTGACCTGATCGAGGGCGTAGCTCTTGCTGATCATTTCGTCGAACGGAAAGCGGTCGCGGCGTGACGCGAGGAAGTCGATGGCCTGAAGCCAATGACGCGGTTCACCGGAACGAACGGTCAGGTAGGTCATTTCCTGCGGCATGGAATTGACCGATATGTTCGCATCGCCGCCCGCCCCGATATCGAGGTATTGACCGCCGTCGCGCAACATTTTCAGGCCTTCCGGCACCGCCATGTTATTAGCTACCTGGATCACGATATCGGCGCCGCGACCGTCGGTACGATCCTTTACCCAGGAGACGCGATCCTTTGCATCGCTGACCACGTCGAGGTCAAGAACCTCATCGGCCCCCATCTTCTTCGTGACGGCAAGGCGGTGCGCCGGCGCGCCGATCACCAGCACCTGCTTGGCGCCATGATCCTTGGCCACGGCCGCGGAGAAAGTGCCAAGCGGTCCGCTGCCCTGAATGACCACGGTCTCATGATCCTTTATCGCGCCGAGCCTGTCGAAGCCATGCATGACGGTGCGGTAAGCACAGGCCGCCGCCGCCGCCAGAGGCGAGGAAACCTCATCGGGCACCTTGATGATCAGGCAGGGCGACGGGACATACATATATTCCGATACGCTACCCAGCAGATAGGGATGCTGGTCGCACCTGTTGTGGCCCCACGACGCGCGGCCGCGGCAGATGCACGGCTGTACCGCTACGCTACAGTAATAGCAGGAACCGCAGGCCACATAGCTCCACACGATGCGGTCGCCCTTTTTTACCGGCTTACCAAGTATATCGGTGCGGTCGCCGTTGATTTCCTCGACGATCCCGCAGGGCTCATGACCGGTGATGATGGGCAGACTGTCGCTGCCGCCAAGCGGCCCGTGCCAGCGATGCACATCCGTGCCGCAGAGCGTCGAGGCCACCATCTTGACCAGCAGGGAACCCGGTTCCAGCTCCGGTATCGGCACCCGTTGTATTTCAAGCGGTTTGTTATGGGCTGTGATTACGGCGGCGCGGCAGTCATCCATCGGTATTTCCTCCCCTGGGACGGTTTTTCATTGGCAACAGATTAGCACCGCTTACCCTGGCTAGGGTAGAGGGAGCGCTGAAGCCTGCCGCGGCTTTATTAACTGTAGATATGGCGTTCAAATCTTGGCATAGTTCCGTCCCAACAAAAATACATAAGGGAGAAATTCATGCCTAGAAAGATCTGGATCGGCCTCGCTCTGATCACCGTAGCCTCACTGGCAACTCAAATCGCTTCGGCACAAAACGTTGCGAGCGTCTATAAGGACCGCACCGTTACCATTCTCGTCGGCTATGGCGCCGGCGGAACCTATGGCCAGACATCGCTGCTGCTGGCCCAGCATTTCGGCAAGAAAATTCCGGGTGACCCGACTGTGATCGTGCAGCATATGCCGGGCGCCGGTGGGATCAAGGCGACAAATTACGCCTATAATGTCATGCCCAAGAATGGCCTGAATGTGATGATGTTGCCGGAAATGTCAGTTGTATCGCAGGTGCTGAGGCCCAAAAAGGTCAAGTACAAGATCAACAACTTCACCTTCCTGGGAAGGGTGTTCGGCGCCCCCCAGGTTTTGACCTTGCGGCGCGACAGCGGCATCCGGTCGCTGGACGATATGAAAATTAAGGAAATCATCATCGCCGCCAACGGCACCAGCTCCTCGACCTACATAATTCCGGCGATGATGAACGCCATGCTGGGTACCAAGTTCAAGATCGTCACCGGCTATAAGGGATCGGCCGGGACGTCGCTGTCGATGGAACGCGGCGAGACCGCCGGCATGACCAATAGCTGGGTGTCGTGGAAAGCCAACCGGCCGCAATGGTTCAATAAAAAGTCCGACAATTTCGCCGTCAATTTCGTGCAGACCGGCTTCACCCGAGAACCGGATCTTCCCGACATCCCGCTGCTGACCGAATTGGCCACAAATTCGGACGACAAGGCCGCAGCCGCCATGATGTCGACGGCGGCGATCATCGGCCGTGGGCTCTCCTTCCCGCCGGGCGTGCCGGCAAATCTGGTCGCACCGCTGCGGGCCGCCTTTTGGAAGACGGTATCCGACCCCGTCTTCAAGGCACAAGCGACGAAACGAAAACTTCCGGTTATCCCGATAGAGGGCGGCAAGCTGCAAAAGACAATCGGCGACGCCATTGCGGCTATGTCGCCGGCGGTGATCGCCAAGGCCCGCAAGTACGTCTTCGGCAAGTAGTCGGCGCGCTCGTCGTGGGTTAGACGCCGCGGCGTCTTTAGCGAGGCAGGGAACGGATGACCGGTCAACTTTCCGGCAAAATTGTGCTGATTACCGGCGCGGGAGGCACATTGGGACATTCCCATGCCTGTCTGATGGCAGCGCGTGGCGCGCAAGTCATTGTCCAGGACATTCGCGCCGATGCCGCTACAGCAACGGTTGACGCGGTCAGACAGAGCGGTGGCGAGGCCTCCGCTCTGGTCTGCGATGTCGCCGATGTCCCGACCCTCACCGAACTGATCCAGGCAGAGGAAGCACGCCTCGGGCGGATTGACGTCCTGGTCAACAATGCCGGCATTTCAGGCATGACGGCTGCCTTCGAAGATATCGACGAGGCAAATTTCGATCGCATGTTTGACATCCATTTCAAGGGCAGCTTCTATGCGGCCAGGGCGGTCATACCGGGCATGAAGGCGCGGCGGTCGGGCAAGATCATCAACATATCCTCGGCGCGCGCGGGGTACGGTGCGATCGGCGGCTCCCATTATGACGGCGCCAAGGGCGCCTTGATCGGCCTCACCCGCGCCTGGGCCAATGAGTTCGGCGGCTTCGGGATCACCGTCAACGCCGTCGCCCCCGGCCTGGTGCCATTCGATGCCACGCGGAGACGGCTTGGCGAGGACGTGCTCGCGAAACGGGCCGCAGCGACCATCGCCGGGCGGCTCATACAGCCCGCCGACGTGTCGGCGCTGGTCGCGTTTCTGGCGTCACACGATGCCGATATCATCAACGGCCAGGTCTACAGCATGAAACAGCACGACAAGCCTCATGCCGGATAGGACCGCATCCAACGATCTGACGGGGCGGGTCGCGCTGATCACCGGCGCGGGTGGGGCGCAGGGCCGGTCGCACGCACTGTTGCTTGCAGAGCGCGGCGCCCAGGTGATCGTTCAGGATATCCGCGACGACGCGACGGAGGAGACCGTCCGCCAGGTCCGCGGCCAGGGCGGCACTGCGCTGCCTATGGTCTGCGATGTCGCCGACATTCCGGATTACACCGGGCGCATCGCCGAAGCCGAGCGCGAACTCGGTCACATCGACATTATCGTCAACAACGCCGGTGTTTCGGGCAAGCGGCTGGCCTTCGAAGACATCAATCAGGAAATCTTTGGCCGCATGACGTCGGTGGTTATCAAGGGCGCCTTTTTTGGAACCCAGGCGGTAGTCCCGGGCATGAAAGCGCGCGGCTACGGCAAGATCGTCAATATTTCTTCGGGTGCGCCGTTGCGTGGGATGGTCTCGGGGTCGCACTACACCGGCGCCAAGGCAGCCTTACACGGGCTGACCAGATCCTGGGCGCTGGAGCTTGCGCCGTTTGGTATCCGCGTCAATCTGGTGGCGCCGGGATTTGTGGTCAGCGACATGACCCGCGCCAACCACAGTGAAGAGCGGATGCGAGAACGCGGACGCGCAATGCCGCTGGGCCGCCATGTCGAGCCCCTCGACATGTCCTATGCCGTCGCCTATCTCGCTTCGGCCGAGAGCGACATGGTCACGGGGCAGGAAATTCCGGTGAACGCGGGGTTCACTATCGTACCGTGGTAGGGACTATTTTGGGGGAGAATCCATGACCAGCTTACGACCGACAAAGGGCCTCGCGCCCTACGACCCTCGAACGGTCTCGATGCTTTCCTTCGTCGCAGCGACGCCCAAATTCAGGGACGGAAGCGATACGCCGCGCGATTATCTCGAGCGCTGTCTCGAGACTATTACGGTGCGCGAACCCGAGGTCCAGGCTTTCGCCGCCATAGATCCTGATGCGGCGCGTCACGCCGCTGATGAATCGACCGCACGCTACAAAGCGGGAGCGCCGCTGTCGGTCGTCGACGGGATGCCGGTGGCCATCAAGGATTTGTTCGACACGGTCGATTTGCCGACCCAGAAAGGCAACCCGTTTTTCAAGGGCTGGAACGCGGGCCGTGATGCCGCCCATGTCCATGCGTTGCGTAAAGGCGGCGCGATAATCCTTGCCAAAGGGCATACGACTGAGTTCGGCGCCGGCGCCCCTGCCCCGACGCGCAACCCCTATGATCTATCGCGCACACCCGGCGGATCATCGAGCGGCCCGGCGGCCGCGGTCGCCGCCCAGATGCTTCCCTTTGCATCGGCCAGTCATGGGCGCGGGTCAGGCATTCGTCCGGCGAGCTATTGCGGCCTTTATGCCCTGAAGCCCACCTATGGCGCGATCAACCGCGGTGGCTGCGACAACGGGGCCTATGCCACCGGTCACATGTGCACCTACGCCGGCACGCTCGAGGATTGCTGGGTCATCACGCACTTTCTCGGTCGCACGGCGGGCCCTGACCCAGGGTGCTACGGCCTCTATGGTCCGGCGCCGCTCCCCCCCGCCGAACTGCCACGGCGTCTGATCCGTCTTGGCATGGCCGGTTGGGCGGAAACAGACGAGGCCAGCAAATCGGCTTTTGAGGAATGCCTCCGAAGGCTCGCGGCAGCAGGGGTCGCCATCCTGGGGGCCGACGACGATCCGCGCATTGCCGCTTACGAAACCACACTTCAGGATATGACCGCGCTCTATCAGGGCATCGCGCTCTACGATTACCGATATCCACTCGCTTCCTATCGCGACCGCGATGCCTCGCTGATGGATGAGCGCATCTTAAAGGGGCTTGAGCGGGCCGACGGCTACACGCTCGATGATTACCGTACGGCGCTCGACCGCCAGGCGCGCTTCAAGGCGCAACACCAAGCGCTGGCGGCGCTGGCGGACGGGTTCATCACCCTGTCGTCGTTGGGTCCGGCAAGTGTCGGGATGGATTCTGGCAGCGCCATTTACAACGAATCCTCGTCCGTGCTCGGTGTCCCGACCTACACTCTGCCGCTACTGGCGGTCGGTGGCATGCCGCTAGGCGTGCAGCTTCAGGGCTTTTGTGACGGCGATGCCTTGCTGACCGCCTATGCTGGGGGAATTGCCGCAACTGTTCTGGGGGCATCCGCTTGAGCGTTCAGGGAGACGCTCATCCACGGCAGGCAACAATGGGCAAATGCTGAGCGGGCCCACCTCATTCACCGGCTTAACCGACAAATGGCTTGCTCTGTCCGGAAACCTGCGCGGGATCATCTGGATAAGCATCGGCACCGTTCTGTTCGCGCTCACTGACGTTGTGGTCAAGATGCTTGGGCACAGATTTCATCCCTTTGAACTTAGCCTTTTCCGCTATGTTGTCGGTTTCCTGATGCTGGCCCCGGCTTTCTGGCGCATGGGACGCGCGGGGCTCAAGACCAACCGAATAGGTCTGCATCTCTGGCGTCTGGTTCTCGTCACCTTGGCGCAGCTAGGCTTCTTCATTTCGGTGATCAACCTGAAACTCGCCGATGCGACGGCAATCATGTTTTCCAAGCCGCTATTTACGACAATTGTGGCGGTATTCGTCCTGTCGGAACTGGTCACCGCGCGCCGGTGGACAGCCACGGCGGTTGGCTTCACCGGGGTCATCGTCATGATGCGACCCAGGGCGGGCGTAATCGATCCGGTGGTTCTGATCGCGGTCGGCGCCGCGCTGACCTTCGCTGTGGCCAATATTCTGATTCGATTGATGGCGCCCACCGAGCCGCCGAACCGGATCCTGTTTTATTATCATCTCGGCGGCATGGTTATCCTGATCGCGCCAGCCATATGGGTCTGGCAAACGCCGTCCGATATTGAATGGGGCCTTCTTGCGCTGATCGGCGTGCTGACGACTTTAGGAATGATCTGCTTCGTCCGTGCCTATTCCATTGGAGAGGCAAACGCAATCGGGCCGATCGAATATATCCGGTTAATCTATGCCGGGCTGTTCGGCTACTTCCTGTTTGGCGAGATCATCGACATCTGGACCCTGGTCGGCGGCCTTATCATTGTCGGGAGCACATTGTACATTGCCCGTGACGAAGCCCGCCGCCCCACACAAGCGGGGTGAGATCAGGCGGGAATAAGCGGTCCAGGCCCCTGGATCTGGACCCGATATCCGGATCGCGTTCGCGGCAAATAATCGTCGATTGCGTAATGCTGGCAACACCGGTTATCCCAGAACGCGATGGAGTGCGGCTCCCAGCGGAACCGGAAAAAGAATTCCGGCGACTGGTAATGATCGATCAGAAAACGGGCGATGCCCTTGCCTTCGCCCCTCGGCAAGCCGTTGAGCCAGCGGACCACCGATCGATTATTTATGTAAAGCGCCTTTTTGCCGGTTTCCGGATGGCGGATGACGACAGGGTGCTCCGAGCGCGGCGTCCCGTCGCCGAAAAGACTAACACCGTCGTGCAGGGCGGTGAGCCCTTCCAGATAAATCTTCATACGGTCCGACAGGGCGTCATAGGCGGCGTACATGCTGGCGAAAATTGTATCGCCGCCACCGTCGGGCGGGATGGTGTGCATGCAGAGGATGCTACCGAGCGGCGGGACCGGTGCGCAGGACTGATCGGTGCGCCAGGCATTGCCCATAATTCCATCCCGCGAATTCTCATCGAAGTGAACCTGCCGCACCCGCGGATCATCCACCTGCTGGCTGTGAGTCTGCTTGCCGACATGGGCGCCAACCGTGCCGAAATATTCGGCAAGCCGCACATGATCGCCGAAACTGATCTTCTGATCGCGGAAAAAACAGTACGATATTTTCGCTATAGGCGCGCTTTAGTTCGGCAAGCTCTAAATCGGACGGTGGGCGGGTCAGATCGATATTACCGATCTCCGCGCCGATATGCGGGCTGCACCGTGTCACGGTGAGAGCCTGATAAGCCGCTTCACTGGCTTTTCCGTCCATCCAATTCTCCTGCCTGCACAGCCCCTTATACCAAGTCCCGCTGATCACAACCGATGGGCCCATTCTCGGTGCCCGATTGACATGATTTTCC